>NZ_SCNZ01000100.1:0-7048 GCF_005502655.1 Burkholderia sp. 4NA327C6
CTCTCCAGCGCCCAGGCGGCCGAGGCCGCATGGGCGCTGGAGAGGGCGGCCGCCGCGCGCGCGAGTCGCACGCCGAGCGCGGCCGCGAGCGCCTTTTCGTCCGCCGACAGCCCGGCGGCTGCCGAGCGATCGTGCTGCGCGACGTGCGATGCGCCGTACGGCGTGCCGCCGGTGCGCGTCGTGCTGAGTGCGGATTCCGTGTACGGGATCCCGACGATCATCATCCCGTGATGAAGCAGCGGCAGCATCATCGACAGCAACGTCGATTCCTGGCCGCCGTGCAGGCTGCCCGTCGACGTGAACACGCAGGCCGGCTTGCCGGTCAGCGCGCCCGACAGCCATTGCGGTGTGGTGCCGTCGAGGAAATACTTGAGCGAGGCGGCCATGTTGCCGAAGCGGGTCGGCGAGCCGAGCGCGAGGCCCGCGCATTCCTCGAGATCGCGCAGTTCCGCGTACGGCGGGCCGTCGGCGGGGATGTCGGGGGCGGTGGCTTCGCAGACGGCCGACACGGGCGGCACGGTGCGAATGCGGGCCTGCATGCCCGGCACGCTGTCGATGCCGTTCGCGATTGCGAGCGCGAGATCGCGCGTGGCGCCGTGACGGCTGTAATAGAGGACGAGGATGTCTTTCATGGGCGACGGAGCCGCGTGCGGCCGCGCGCGTGCCCGGTGCAGTCGGCCCCAGCTGGAATCGAGCGGCTATTATAGGGGCTGAAGCCGTCGCGCAGCGCGGCGGCGGCGCGCCGTCGGGCGCGCGGCATCAAGAAGGAGAAGCCGTTTGCCGAAGTTGAGCGTCGATCTCGACACCATCAAGCGCCTCGCGCAGTTCGCGGCCCGGCGCAGCGCCGAGGATCGCATCCCGCAAGTGGCGGGCAGCCTGACGTTCACGACGATGCTGGCGCTCGTGCCGCTCGTGACGGTCGCGTTCGCGCTGTTCACCGCGTTCCCGATGTTCGCGTCGTTCCAGATCTCGCTGCAGGGTTTCCTCGCGGATCACCTGATGCCCGCGCAGTTCAACGTCCAGATCTTCAAGTACCTGAACCAGTTCGCATCGAAGGCGAAGGGGCTGACGACGGCCGGCCTGATTGTGCTCGTCGTCACGTCGGTGATGACGATGATGACGATCGAATCGGCCTTCAACCTGATCTGGCGGGTGCGCAAGCCGCGGCCGTTCGCGCAGCGCGTGCTCGCGTACTGGGCGCTGATCACGCTCGGCCCGCTGCTGTTCGGCGTGAGCCTGTCGATCTCGTCGTACCTGTTCACGCAGTCGCTGGCGTTTACCGGCGCCGCACCGTCCACGTCGATCGTCGAGTGGCTGCTCGCGCTCGTATCGCTGCCGTTGACGGTGCTCGCGTTCACGCTGCTGTACGTGTACCTGCCGAACTGCACGGTTGCGTGGCGCGACGCGGTGATCGGCGGGCTGTTCGCAGCCGTCGCGTTCGAGCTCGCGAAGCGCGGCTTCGGCTACTACGTCCGTCGCATTCCGACCTATACGGCCGTCTATGGTGCGTTCGCGGCGCTGCCGGTGTTCCTGTTATGGGTGTACCTGAGCTGGTTCATCGCGCTGCTCGGCGCGATGGTGGCTTCCGCGCTGCCGGCGATTCGCGTCGGCCAGTTCCACCGCATCCA
This sequence comes from Burkholderia sp. 4NA327C6, assembly GCF_005502655.1. Lineage (NCBI taxonomy): Bacteria > Pseudomonadati > Pseudomonadota > Betaproteobacteria > Burkholderiales > Burkholderiaceae > Burkholderia > Burkholderia sp. 4NA327C6. Next base: position 1,629 of record NZ_SCNZ01000100.1, read on the forward strand.
CTATCCGGGCAGCGACCTGCTCGACGCGCTGGAAATGCTCGCGCGGCTGGCCGAAGCGCGCACGGCCGGCAAGCGCGGCTACACGGGGATGCGGCTCGCGACCATGCTGCGCTGCGACATGGAAACCGCGCAGCGCCTGCTGACGACGATGGAGGAGCGGGAATGGATTGCGCGGCTGGACGGCGGCGGCGAGACCACGCCGCGCTACATTCTGCTCGCGAACCCGGAGCAGCTGACGCTTGCGCAGTTGTTCGACGTACTGGTGATCGACCGCACGGAACTCACCTACCAGCTGCAGCGGCGCCGCAGCCATGTCGACGGCGCTGCGCTGCTTGCGGCGCTGTCGAGCGACCGCTTCGACGTGTCGCTCGCGACGCTGATCGCCGCGCACCGGCTGGCCGGCGCACAGCCGGCGGGCGTCCCGGGGCAGGCGCCAGGCGGCGTGTCCGATCCGCATGCACGTCCGCCGCGGCCCGCGTGAGCGGGGCGCTCGGCCGCGTTATAACGGGATCTTGCCCGTACAGATATCCTTGAACATCACCCAGTCGCCCATCAGGCTGTAGATCGGGTGCCGGAACGTGGCCGGGCGGTTCTTCTCGAAGAAGAAGTGTCCGACCCACGCGAACCCGTAGCCGCAGACGATCGCTGCCGGCAGCCACAGCCAGTCGCCGGTGGCGATCGCCATCGCGACGCAGCCGATCACGCCGAGCGAGCCGATGAAGTGCAGCCGCCGGGACGTCCGGTTCTGGTGTTCATTCAGGTAATACGGGTAGAAATCGGCGAAGCTGGCGAATTGCTCCGAATGCGTATGCGCCATGGACGTCTCCTCTGGCCGCTGTTCATGGGGTCATTGTGCTGCCGGCAGTCCGCTTCCGCAAGCGGGGGGCGGCCCGCTGCGCGGGCCCGAGCTTTCCTTTTGACAGGCTTTCCGATAGGATCGAAAGAGGTTTTGCATTCAAGCATGAGGGGACTACGATGCGCGTCAGCGATATTCTGAAAGTGAAGGGCAACACGCTGTTTACGGTGACGCCCGATAAGCCGCTGCGCGAAGCGGTCGATACGATGGCCGAACACGACATCGGTTCGCTCGTCGTGATGGAGTACGGCGATCTCGTCGGGATGCTGACGTTCCGCGAGATCATCCTGCGTCTGCACGTGAACGGCGGCGCGATCGGCGACGTGCAGGTGCGCAAGGTGATGGACGAGCCGCTCACGTGCACGCCGGAAACGGACGTCAACGAAGTGCGCCGGATGATGCTCGAGCGCCATGCGCGCTACATGCCGGTGCTCGACAAGAAGGTGCTGATGGGCGTCATTTCGTTCTACGACGTCGCGAAGACGGTCGTCGAGGCGCAGAGCTTCGAGAACCGGATGCTGAAGGCATACATCCGCGACTGGCCGGAATCGGAAGCCGAAGCGCACAAGTCGTGAATCACGCCGCGCCCGTCGCCGTCACGCGCGGGCGCCGCCACCCGGCGCGCGGCGGCGCAGGCATGTCCTGCGCCGCCGTTTTTTCAATGACCACACGAGGCCCGCGCAGCGCTGCCCAGACGGCGCGCGCGTATTCCGCATGAGCGATCAAACGCAAGCCGCTTCCAGGCGGCGTGACGAACGGCGCGCGCACGCGTCGCAGTTCGACCTGCTGCGCGAGCGCCGTTTCGCGCCGTTCTTCACGACGCAGTTCCTTGGCGCGCTGAACGACAACGTCTTCAAGATCGGCTTCACGTCGCTCGTCACCTATCACACCGCGCGGTTCTCCGGCGTCGATGCGAAGACGGCGGCCTTCCTGATTTCCGCGATCTTCATCCTGCCGTTCGTGCTGTTCTCGGCAACGTCCGGCCAGATCGCCGACAAGTACGACAAGGCGACCCTCACGCGTTTCGTGAAGACCTTCGAGATCGTGCTGATGCTGGTCGGCGCGGCCGGCTTCGTCACGCACAGCGCGCCGCTGCTGTATCTGTGCACGTTCATGATGGGGATGCACTCGACGCTGTTCGGGCCCGTCAAGTATTCATACCTGCCGCAGCATCTCGGCGAGCACGAGCTGGTCGGCGGCAACGGTCTCGTCGAGATGGGCACGTTCATCGCGATCCTGATCGGCACGATCATCGGCGGCGCGGCCGCGGGCATCGACGGCAACGGCGAGCGCGTGCTCGCGGTGAGCGTCGTCGTCATCGCGCTTGCGGGGCGGTTCGTCGCGCAGCGCGTGCCGTCCACGCCGGCGCCGCAGCCCGATCTCGTGATCAACTGGAATCCGGTCAGCGAGACCTGGCGCAACCTCGGGCTCGCCCGGCAGAACCGCACCGTGTTCCTGAGCCTGCTCGGCATCTCGTGGCTGTGGTTCGTCGGCGCGACGTTCCTCACTTCGTTCTTCAATTTCGCGAAGGACGTGCTGTCCGCAAGCCCCGATGTCGTCACGATCCTGCTCGCGACGTTCTCGGTCGGCATCGGCCTCGGCTCGCTGTTGTGCGAACGGCTGTCGCAGCGGCGCGTCGAGATCGGCCTCGTGCCGCTCGGCTCGATCGGCATCAGCGTATTTGCGATCGAGCTGTATTTTGCGAGTCATGCACTGCCTTCGCCCGGCCATCTGCTGTCGGTCGGCGAGTTCCTGGCCGGTGCGCGCCACTGGCGCATCCTGGCGGACCTGTTCCTGCTCGCGATGTTCGGCGGCTTCTACAGCGTGCCGCTGTACGCACTGATCCAGAGCCGCAGCGCGCCGACGCACCGCGCGCGGATCATCGCCGCGAACAACATCCTGAACGCGCTGTTCATGATCCTGTCGGCGGTGATGGCGATGGGGCTGACCAAGGCCGGCGTCGACATCCCGGGGCTGTTCCTCGTCACCGCGCTGCTGAACGTGATCGTCGCCGCGTATATCTATCTGCTCGTGCCCGAGTTCCTGCTGCGCTTCGTCGCATGGGTGCTCGTGCATACGTTCTACCGGATTCGCCTCGTGCACGCGGAGCGGATTCCGGCGGAAGGGGCGGCCGTGCTCGTGTGCAACCACGTCAGCTACGTCGATGCGCTCGTGCTGGCCGCCGCGAGCCCGCGCCCGATCCGTTTCGTGATGGACCACCGGATCTTCAAGACGCGCTTCGCGAGCTGGGTGTTCCGGCATGCGAAGGCGATCCCGATCGCGCCGCGCCACGAGGATCCCGCGATGCTCGCGCGTGCATACGACGCATGCGAGGCCGCGCTGAAGGAAGGCGAGCTCGTGTGCATCTTCCCGGAAGGCAAGCTGACGAAGACCGGCGACATCAACACGTTCCACCACGGCATCACGGAGATCCTGGGGCGCACGCCGGCACCGGTGATCCCGATGGCGCTGCGCGGGCTGTGGGGCAGCTATTTTTCGCGGCATTCCGATGCGCGGATGCCGCGGCCCATCAAGCGCGGCGTGATGAGCCGCCTGACGCTGGCGGTCGGCGAGCCGATCCCGGCGTCGGTCGCGACGCCCGAGGCGCTGCAGGCCGCAGTGACCGAATTGCGCGGCGCGCGAAAGTAGGCGGGGCGGGCCCGGCGGCATCGCCCCGGGCCGCAATGACCGCCGTGAACCGGCCCCCGTTCGACCGGAACGGCGCGGGGTCCGCAATCGTCTCCACGAGCCGTTCCCCTGGTCGGCCGGTGTGGTCCGAACGGTTCACACGGCCCGCGTGCCCGGGACGGCTGGCATAATAGCGGCTTACCTCTTTTTCTCGACCGGCAAACGATCGGCCTGCCAGCGGCTTGGGCGGCGCATCGGTTTGTCCATTTCTCTTTGGGCGGTTCCATCATGTCCGGCAATACCCTCGGCACGCTTTTCACTGTCACGACCTTCGGCGAATCGCACGGTCCCGCGATCGGCTGCGTGATCGACGGCTGCCCGCCGGGAATGGGGCTGACCGAAGCCGACATCCAGATCGAGCTCGACCGCCGCAAGCCCGGCACGTCGCGTCACGTGACGCAACGTCAGGAGGCCGACGAGGTCGAGATCCTGTCGGGCGTGTTCGAAGGCGTGACGACCGGTACGCCGATCGCGCTGCTGATCCGCAACACCGACCAGCGCAGCAAGGACTACGGCAACATCGTCGAAACCTTCCGCCCCGGCCACGCCGACTACACCTACTGGCAGAAATACGGCATCCGCGACCACCGTGGCGGCGGCCGTTCGTCCGCGCGCCTGACCGCGCCGATCGTCGGCGCGGGTGCGGTCGCGAAGAAGTGGCTGCGCGAGCGCTTCGGCGTCGAGGTGCGGGGCTATATGAGCGGCCTCGGCGAGATCGACGTGCCGTTCGTCGACTGGTCGCACGTGCACGAGAATCCGTTCTTCTCGCCGAATGCGGCGGTCGTGCCGGAACTCGAGGCGTACATGGATGCGCTGCGCAAGGATGGCGATTCGATCGGCGCACGCATCGACGTCGTCGCGTCGGGCGTGCCGGTCGGCTGGGGCGAGCCGGTGTTCGACCGTCTCGATGCCGACATCGCCAAGGCGATGATGAGCATCAACGCGGTGAAGGGCGTCGAGATCGGCGCGGGCTTCGACAGCGTCGCGCAGCGCGGCTCGGTGCATGGCGATGAGCTGACGCCGGCCGGCTTCGTCGGCAACCATGCGGGTGGCGTGCTCGGCGGGATTTCGACGGGGCAGGACATCACCGTGTCGATCGCGATCAAGCCGACGTCGAGCATCCGCACGCCACGCCGCTCGATCACGAAGGCTGGCGAGGAAGCGACGGTGGAAACGTTCGGTCGCCACGATCCGTGCGTCGGCATTCGCGCGACGCCGATCGCCGAGTCGATGCTCGCGCTGGTGCTGATCGATCATGCGCTGCGCCATCGTGCACAGTGCGGGGACGTCGAGACGCCGACGCCGAAGATCGCGGGCAGCGCGACCTGACGCTAGCGGGCGGGGCGCTGCGCGTCTCGTCCGGCCGTTGCGCGGAGCATGCAAAACGGGGCGCTGCTTGAAGCAGCGCCCCGTTTCGTTTGCGGCAGCCGAAACACGCGCCGCTCGTGGCGGCGCGCTCCGGCCATTACATGTTCGGGTAATTCGGCCCGCCGCCGCCTTCCGGCGTGACCCACACGATGTTCTGCGTCGGGTCCTTGATGTCGCAGGTCTTGCAGTGCACGCAGTTCTGCGCGTTGATCACCAGGCGATCGCTGCCGTCGTCGTTCTTCACGAACTCATACACCGCCGCCGGGCAGAAGCGCCCCTCCGGCCCCGCGTACGTGCGCAGGTTCACGTTCACCGGCACGCTCGCGTCCTTCAGCGTGAGGTGCGCCGGCTGGTTCTCCTCGTGGTTCGTGTTCGAGATGAACACCGACGACAGGCGGTCGAACGTCAGCTTGCCGTCCGGCTTCGGATACTCGATCGGCTGGCATTGCGACGCCGGCTTCAGCATCTCGTGGTCCGCATGCTTGTGGTGCAGCGTCCACGGCACGTT
>NZ_SCNZ01000101.1:0-6042 GCF_005502655.1 Burkholderia sp. 4NA327C6
GCAGGGGGGCATGCGCGTACCGGCTCCGGGTTTGTCATACCCGGGCAGGGGTTGGAGGGCCGAGCGCATCCGGACAACAATCGGCGTACTCCGAGCCCTATCTTTCGTCTTCCCTCTTTTTTTCGAAAGCGAGTAATTTCGATGGCTGCCATTCAAAAGCCCGATTGGTCGAAGCTCAGTTCGCTCGATCCGGAACTGATCCGGGCATTCGTCGCCGTGGTCGAGAGCGGCGGCTTCACCGCGGCGGCCCGGCAACTGCATCGCACGCAATCGACGATCAGCCTGCGCATCCGCACGCTCGAGGAGCGGCTCGACACGCACCTGTTCATGCGCAACAGCCGGCGGCTCGAGCTGTCGCGCGACGGCGAGAATTTCCTGATCCATGCGCGCCGGATCATCCAGGTGCAGAACGACGCGATCCTCGCGCTGAAGCAGGCGAGCAGCGACCGCGGCGTCGTGCGCTTCGGGTTGCCCGAGGACTATGCGGAGCTGTGGCTGCCCGACCTGCTGAAGTCGTTCTATGCGATGCGGCCGGGCGCGCGCCTGCACGTGCATTGCCGGATGTCGCTCGAACTGCTCGAACGGCTGCAGGCCGGCGAGCTCGACGTGGCGCTCGTCGTGCGTCACGGGCCCGGCGCGGGCGGGCGGGTGCTCGGCCGGCACGACGTCGTGTGGGCCGCGCATCGCGATTTCGCGCTCGACCGCCATGCGTCGGTGCCGCTCGCGCTGTTCCCGGAAACGTGCTGCTACCGGCAGCGCGGGCTGCAGGCGCTCGCGACGGCCGACCGGTCGTTTCATGTCGTCTACACGAGCCAGAGCCCGACCGGCATCAAGATCGCGGTGAACCACGGCGCGGCCGTGACGATGATCGATCGCTGCACGCTGCCCGAGAACTGGCGCGTGCTCGACGAGTCGGACGGCTTTCCGTCGCTGCCGGCGGCCGACCTCGAACTGCATCGCTCGCCGGGCATCTGCGATCCGCTGACCGACGATCTGGTGTCGCTGATCGAATCGATGGTCGACGAGCGGCGGCGCGCGTCGCTCGAGGCGTTCGCCGCGTAACCGGAGCAACGCACAGGCGAGCGCGGCGCAGGTGAAGGTGACGCGAGCCGCGGCGCGCGATCACCGTGCGCGGACGGCGGCGCACCGCCGGCCGCCGGTCGCCGGACTGTGAAGTGATGTGTCCCCCCATGCCGTTTTTTGCATCGGCGGTCCGTTTTTTTGCACGACGTTTATGTCGTCTCTTCTAAGCTGGGGACGTGTCGAACAGCCGAGACGGCTTCCGTCCGCTCCATGACCTTCATTCGTCCCGTTCCCGCCTTCCATGTCGCCGGCCGCCCGGTGCGCGCCGGCGCACGCAACAACGTCATTCCCTTCCCGCCGCCGTGCCCGCGCCTGCAGTTGCCCGTCACGCTGACGGCCGACTCCGGCGAACACGCGCACGCCCGGCTCGCCGCGCTGCTGCATTCCCCGCTCGGCGTGTACGTCGTCAGCGCGCGCGCCGTGCGCGACGTGGTTCACGTGCACTTCGACATCGCGCCGGAAGACCTGGATTTCACGCTGCACATGCTGATCGCGCAGCAGGCCGACGCGGTGATCGGGCCGGTCGCGCGCCGCTTGCGCATCGGGCCGACGGCGCGGTGAAGCGAGGAACGGTTGTTGCTCGCTCCTGGACGACTTGTCCGATCCGTCGCCCGATTGCCGGCCGCCGTGCTGTCCGTCGCGAGACGGCGGACAGGCGTGCGGCACCGCGTGCGCGGCGCCGATCCTGAATATGGAGGGGTCATGGACCTCATGGAAGCAGTACCTGTCGCGCGGCCGGAAAGCCGCCGCGCGCGGACGGTGTCGCTGCCGTCGGGCCAGCAGCTCGCGCGTCAGCTCGTGACGACGGTGCGCGTGGCCGAAGTGCTGCTGCATCAGGCGATCGTCGTGCCCGCCCGGCATCAGTGGTCGGTCGACACCGACCGGGTCGACGCGGCCGGCGGCCCGCTCGCGGCGTGGGAAACCTGCGTGACCTGGCGAATCGGCAAGGTGTTCGCGTCGACGGTCACCCCGGCCGCGCGTGTCAACGATCGCGACCAGGTGGCGGTCGAGATCCGGCTCTATTTGCCCGAACAGGACTATGTGGCGGGGCGGCACGTGAGCACCTTCGGCCTGCGCCACGGCAATGTCTTCTGCGCGACGCTTTCGGTCGCGTCGGGCGCGCAGTGGAGCTGGCAACGCAAGGAGCACGTCGCGCCGGAACACCGGCACGTGCGCGGCGACACGCTCGAGGCGCTCGTCGATACGGTGGCCGCGAACGTCAACGCGGCGCTCGGCGCGGCCGGGTTCGGCGCGAAGCGCTGATCACGCGTCGCCGGTCTGTCCGGTCTGCCGCTGCAGGTCTTCCATCAGCTGTTCCGCGAGAAAGTCGCACGGCGGCCGCTTCGATTTCGTGCTGCGCGCGAGGATCAGTTCGAGCGGCGGCAGGTCGGGCAGCCCGTGCGAGCGGCCGAGCATCGACAACTGCGCGGGAATCGCGCAGCGCGCGAGCGGCGCGACGGCCAGGCCGGCTTCGACCATGCTGAGCAGCCCGAGCAGGCTCGGGCTTTCATAGGAGGTGCGGTACGGCACCTTGGCGCGCTCCAGGCTGCGGATCGCGTTCTCGCGCGCGACGCTGCCCGGCATGAACACCGCGATCGGCAGCGGCCGTTCCTCCCACACGCGCGGCCCGTTCGTCATCGCGGCCCACGCCATCGGCTCGTGGCGGATGAAGTCGCCGGTGAGCCCCTTGATGCGCGTGCCGCACACGAGATCGACGGTGCCGTCCTTGATCAGCGGCGCGAGCGCGCTGCTGGGCAGCCCCATCACCTGGATCTCGACCTTCGGGTAGGTCGCCGAGAATTTCTTCAGGACCGACGGCAGCAGCGACGACGCGTAGTCGTCAGGCACGCCGATCACGACCTTGCCGGTCACCTCCGGCCGCACGACGGCCGCCCATGCCTCGTCGCGCAGCGCCAGCATTCGTCTGGCGAATCCCAGCAGCACTTCGCCTTCGCGCGTCAGCACGATGCTGCGCGGCTTGCGCACGAACAGCGGCCGGCCGATCGCGTCTTCCAGGCTCTTGATCTGCATGCTCACGGCCGACTGCGAGCGGTTCACGGCCTCGGCGGCGCGGGTCATGTTGCCGGTTTCCGCGACGGCGACGACGGTGGCCAGCACGTCGTGATCGAGCATCTTCATGAGTATCAAGAAAACTGAACGTAACGATCAGCATTATGCGTTTTTATTGTTGCTGTGTGTCTGCCATAGTGCGATCACGCTGACGTTTCACCCGAGGGTGGCGCAGCGTTCGGGCCGGCCGAGCCGGCGTGCAGCACTGAACAGGAAAGCGTGGTGTCTCGATGATGGACCATCCGTTGCGCGCCGCACTGGCCGCGGAATTGCATGCGCGGCCGTTCCTGCGGCTCGCCGAAGCCGTATCGCTCACGCATTACGCGATCTACACGGACGGCCAGCCCGACATCCACGAAACGCTGCTGCACGCGCTGTGCCGCGAGACCGGCATTGCCGCGCCGCACGAAGGCGCGACGCACTACGCGGTGCAGTCGCCGAGCGGCTGGCACCTGAAGTGGGAGCGCCACACCGAATTCTCGACCTTCACGTTCGTCGCGCCGCGGCGCGACACCGGCTATTTCGACGATCTCGCGATCGAAGGCATTCCGGCCGCGTGGTTCGCGCGGCTCGCCGGCATCCGCTTCGTCGCGGTGCGCATGGAGCTGCTGTCGGGCGACGCCGCGCGGCTCGTGTGCGGCGACCTGCGCCGCTGGATCGACGGGCCCGCGCTCGTCGGCAGCAACGTGCTCGGCGGCGGCAAGGTGTTCTGCGACTGGCACGTGCGCGACGACGGCTTCATGCGCTTTCTCGTGGTCGACGAGGATTTCCGCGAGGAGCAGGGCGGCCGGCTGCTGCAGCGCCTGTACGAAATCGAAACGTACCGGATGATGGCGCTGCTCGCGCTGCCCGTCGCGCGCCGGATGAGCCGCGAGCTCGACGAGATCCACGCGGCACTGCACGCATTGATGCAGCGGATGGACGCGAGCGGCGCGGACGGCGACGACACGGCGCTGCTCGTCAAGCTCACGCATCTCGCGGTGCGGGTCGAATCGCTGTCGGGATCGGGCGCGCGTTTCAGCGCGTCGCGAGCGTACGAAAAGCTCGTGCTGGCCCGCATCCACGAGCTGCGCGAGGAGCGCATCGAAGGCATGCCGACGATCGCCGAATTCATGGAGCGCCGTTTCGCGCCGGCGATGGAAACCTGCCGCAGCGTATGGGCGCGCCACGAGCAGATCGCCGCGCGGATCGCGCGGGCGGTCGACCTGCTGCGCACGCGCGTGAACCTTGCCCAGGAAAAGGACGTGACGCGCCTGCTGGCGGGCATGGAGCGTACCGCACGCAATCAGCTTCACTTGCAGCACGCCGTTGAAGGGCTGTCGGTGGCGGCCATTTCGTACTACGTGCTGTCGCTCGCGACGGCGGCGTTCAAGGCGCTGCACGTGATGAACCTGCCGGTCGATCCGGAGCTGGCGGAAGGCCTGCTGATCGCGCCGGTCGTGTTCGCGGTGATTCATATCACGCGGCGCACGCGCGCGCAGCTGGCGCGATCGGAGGCCGCGCACGACGGCACGCCGGTGCCTGCGGCGGCATTGAAGCAGGTCGGTTAGAACATCGAAAACACAATCAATGAAAGGAATGGAGATGACTTTTTCGCACAAGCAAGCGGCGTTCTTCAGCGGTTTCGATGCCGCGTTCGATGAGCCGGCACTGGATGAGCCGGGTGCGTCGGACGAGCCGCGCGTGACGTCGTATCAGGCCGTGCTGCAGGAGCCGATGACGTCGCTCGTCGGGAATACGATCGACCGGCCGGACGTCGCGGCGGTGGCGATTCTCGGGTACAACTGACGTACGGTTGCTTCGCGGCGGTTCAACGTAACGCGGGCGTTTCGTTCGAGTGGAGCGTCGGGCGCCCGCGCGCGCCGGCTTTGCCCGCCGTTCAGCATGACCGGCAATCCGCCGGACGTCCTTTTGCGCGTCGCACGCGCCATGCTTTCCCTACTCGATTTCCCCGCCCCCTGCGCCAACGCCAGTTCGGCGAACGCGCGCGCAGCGGCGCTTCGGTACGCCCCCTTGCGCTGCAGCAGCACGGCCGTACGCCGCAGGACGGCCGGATCGAGCGCGACGGCAGCGAGATCGTCGTGCCCGGCCGCGATCGTCGCGGGCAGCAGCGTCGCGAGGTTCGTGCGGCGCACGATCTCGATCACCGCCCCCGGTGAATTCGCTTTCATCAACACACGTGGCCGCACGTCGTGCTCGCGGAAATAGCGGTCGATCTGCACGCGTGTCGCGAACTGGGCCGCGCGTGGCAGCCGCCCGGCTGCTCGTTTTCCCCACCCTTCGTTGCACCCGGCGGCGCTCGTACCGCCGGGCGCCCGCGCTGCTGCACGGGGCCGGCTCGTGCCCCCGTTTTCCATCCTCCCCAAACATCGATCCCGTTCAATGTCCGGAACGGAAATCCGCGATCCAAAAGGTTTTTGACGGGTTTAAAAATTCGCACTGGAGACGACAGAAACGTGCGGAAAGCCCGATGAAAACCGATGAAATCTTCATGACAGCCAGCGCGACGCCCCCGGTCGGTCGCCACTGACGGCCGCCGATCGCCGTGCGTTCGCCCACACCTGTTTCGTTGCGCCATTCGTTGCGGAAGAGGAATCGCTCGCTCCCTCTCCGCCAGCACCGTGCGACCGCCCGGCTGGTCGCGCCTGACGCCTGAGATTCGCTTACCTGCCTAATACGGACCATCATGAAACGGGATTCATTCAGTACACCTGATGCGATGCATCGACCGGCGACGGACATGCTCAAGCCGAACGACGCCTTCGTGCGCATCGAGAACGTCGTGAAGAAATTCGGCGACAGCACCGCTGTCGACAACGTGAACCTGACGATCGCGAAGAACGAGCTGTTCGCGCTGCTCGGCAGCTCGGGCTGCGGCAAGTCCACGTT
>NZ_SCNZ01000102.1:0-5818 GCF_005502655.1 Burkholderia sp. 4NA327C6
AGATGTGTATAAGAACCAGGCATCATCGACACGAGCCTGATCCTGTGCGACAAGGCCGTCATCACGAACGCGAGCCGCGAGGCGGCACGCGCCGGCGTCATGCTGCGCGTGCCGATGCTGACCACGACGCAGATCGCCGGCATTGCGCAGAACGCGATGCAGAACAGCCTGATCACCGGCGGCACCGCGACGACACCGGCGGTGACCGTGACGCAGGCGAACGGCACGACGTCGGGCACCGCGCTGACGGTGACGGTGACCTACACGTATTCGGGGCTCGTGCTGGGCTCCGCTTTCAGTGCGCTCACCGGCCCGGTGACGGTCTCGGCGACGTCGGTGATGCTCTATGAATGACGTGACCGCCACGCCGCCCGTCGATGCCGAACGGCAGCGCGGTTCGGTCGCGCTGTTCTTCCTGCTGTTCCTGATTCCGCTGCTGTCGTTCGGCGCGCTGGCGATCGACATCGCGTGGGTCATCACGGTGAACAACCAGTTGCAGAACGCGGCCGATGCGGCCGCGCTCGCGGGGGCCGATGCGATGATGTCGCCGAGCGGCGGCGCGGTGAACTGGTCGCAGGCCGCGCCGGCGGCGAATGGCGTGATCGCGCAGAACTCGGCGGCCGGCGCGGCGCTGTCGACCGGCACGGTGACCACCGGATACTGGAACGTGACGCGCAACCCCGCCACCATGCAGCCGACGACCATTACGCCGGGCCAGTACGACGTGCCGGCGGTGCAGGTCACCGTGTCGCGCGCGCCCGGTGTGAACGGCGGCTCGATTCCGCTGCTGCTCGGCGGGCTGCTGGGCATTCCCGGCGCATCCGACAGCGCGACCGCCGTGGCGGTGCTGGCGGCGCCGGGCGGGGTGGCGGCAGGCGGGCTGTTTCCGATCGCGATCGACCAGTGCGTGTACAACCTGTACTGGAACGCGGCGACCAACCAGCCGCTGATCAATCCGCTGACGGGCCAGCCGTTCGAATTCTCGATCACGAACGGCCAGATCTACGGCCTGCTGTGCATGGGCGGGCAGTGGACGTCGTTCCAGTCGACCGCGACCGACACGACGACGATGGGCGGCCTGATGGTGACCGGCAACCCGACGACGCTCAACATCGGCGACAGCATCAACCTCGCGACCGGTGTGAAGGCGACGCTCTATACGTCGGTGCCGGTCGGCACGACGGTGGTGCTGCCGGTCGTCACGCAGACCGCGACCAGCACCACCGTGCCGATCGTCGCGTTCGCGCCGTTCCATATCGACGTGTCGCTGGGCGGCTCGTACAAGTACATCCAGGGCCATTTCGTCGCCGGCGTGAAGATGACCGGCGTCGCAACCGGCGTCGGGCCGTACTACGGCATTTATGTGCCGCCGCGGCTCGCGTTCTGAGCCCCCGGGCCGGCGCGGCGCACCAGCACGAGGAGCGCGAACAGCGTCACGACCGGGCCGATCTGCGGCCCTTGCAGCCACGGGTTCAGGTATTCGACGGCCGGCAGCAGCCACATGAGCGCGATCGCGGTCTGCTCGCCGCGCAGCCAGCCGTTCTGCCAGCCGATCGCCAGCAGGCACGCGATCGCGATGCCGAGCCAGGCGAGCTCGTAGTGCCATACGTACGGGTTCGCCGCTAGTGTGGCGACCGCAAGCACCGCCGCGCGCAAGCGGACGTCGCGTGACCGTGTCCACACGATGCAGGCGGCGGCGATCGCCAGCGCCACGACGCACGCTTGCGCGGCATACGCGGCGCCGGGCGGCAGGCCCGCGAGGCGGAGCGCGGCGAACGGCGTCGGCGACGCGAGCCAGAACACGATGCCTTGCTCGAGGAGGAGCGTGCGCGCGAGCGCCGTGCCGGCGACGAACAGGCGCAGCGACTCGACGCCGCAGATCAGGACGCTCGACGCGGCGAACGCGGTGGTGGCGAGCGCGGCCCACGCGATCGTGCGCCAGGCGCGCGTGGCGACCAGCACGAACGGGAACAGCAGCGCCATCTGCGGTTTCGCCGACAGCAGGCCGATACAGAGGCCGGCCCACATCGGGCGACGGTCTGCCCAGCAGACGGCCAGCGCCGCGCACGACGCGGTGAGGAACGTGTTCTGCCCGAACAGCCCGGTGACGAACACGCACGGGGCGGCGAGCAGTGCGAACGCGCCGATGCGCCGCAAGCCGGGGATCGCGCCGAGCCCCGATACGCGCGACGCGGCGAATCCGAACACGACCACCCCGAACGCGACGAACAGCGGATAGCCGACTGCGTACGGCACTAGCGCCAGCGGTGTCACGAGCAGCAGGTTGGTGGGCGGGTACAGCCACGCGACGAGGTCTTCGCGGCGGAACTGCGGGAACAGGCCGGCCGCCAGCCGGGAGAAGGTCGGCAGATCGTACGCTTGCCACGGTGAGCCATGCAGCATCACGTACGACGCCGACCAGAACACCGCGTAGTCAGGGCCCGGGCGCGACGGCGCGGTGGCGGGCGCGTGACGGACGACGGCTATCCAGATCGCGACGAACAACGCATGGCACGCGAGCGCGACCGCGCTGTACGCAACGACGCGCCCGGGTGTCAGCCATGCGCGGACGGGAGGGGCCGCCGATCGTATCGATTGCCGGATGAGATCCATGCGTCGTGCGCGCGGTTACTTGACGGACGCTTTCCGCGCGGCGCCGTGGCCGGCTGCTGCGGGCTGCGCCGTCCGCCTGCGGGCCGCGTGCGTGCGCTTGAGCGGAAACTGCAGCAGCGTCGACGCCGGATGCGCGGCGGCGTCCCGCTGCGCGCGATAGCGCCGCCGCACGAGATAGACCGGGCGCTGCTTGGACTCGTGATAGATGCGGCCGAGGTATTCGCCGATCACGCCGATGCCGATCAACTGGATGCCGCCGACGAACAGCATCACGGAGATGAGCGACGCGTAGCCGTGCACGGGGTTGCCGAACAGCAGCGTGCGCATGACGATGAAGGCGCCGTAGACGAACGACAGCGCGGCGAACGCGAGGCCGATGTAGGTCCACACGCGCAGCGGCACGGTACTGAAGCTGGTGATGCCTTCGAGCGCGAAGTTCCAGCGGCGCCATCCGGAGAATTTGGAGCGGCCGCCGCTGCGCGGTGCGCGCGTGTATTCGATGATCTCGATGCGATAGCCGACCCACGCGAACAGGCCTTTCATGAAGCGCCGCCGCTCGGGCAGCGCGCGCAGCGCGTCGACGACCTGGCGATCCATCAGGCGGAAATCGCCGACGTTCTCGGGCATCTCGACTTCGGAGAGATGGTTGTGCACGCGGTAGTAGAGCGCGGCGGCCATGCGCTGCATCAAGGGATCGCACATGCGGTCGGTGCGCTTCGCGGCGACGACCTCGGCACCGGCGAGCCAGCGTTCGACCATGGCCGGGATCAGCGCGGGCGGGTCCTGCAGGTCGGCGTCGATCAGGATCACGGCGGCGCCGGCGGCTTCGTCGATGCCGGCGGTGAGCGCGGCTTCCTTGCCGAAGCGGCGGGTGAGATCGACGATGCGCACGCGCGGGTCGCCGGCGGCGACGTCGATCAGCCTGCCGAGCGTGTCGTCGCGGCTGCCGTCGTTGATGCAGACGATCTCGAAACGGACCGACTCGACCGCTGCGAGGATCGGCAGCGTCGTGGCGAAGAACGCGTCGATGGCTTCTTCCTCGTCGTGGAGCGGCACGACGAGCGAGACCAGTGACTTTCTGGCATGCGCGGACATACGTCCCCCGAGAGA
Source organism: Burkholderia sp. 4NA327C6 (assembly GCF_005502655.1). Lineage (NCBI taxonomy): Bacteria > Pseudomonadati > Pseudomonadota > Betaproteobacteria > Burkholderiales > Burkholderiaceae > Burkholderia > Burkholderia sp. 4NA327C6. Next base: position 3,724 of record NZ_SCNZ01000102.1, read on the forward strand.
TCCGGCCTGCGCTGCGCCGTATGGATCCGGTCGTCGTCCGCGGCGGGCCGGACGACTGGCGTTTTGAACATTGTAGGCAGGAATCGGGGATTCGTAACACGAATTGATGCCGGCGCGGCAATGAGCGCACGGCCGCGAGGTCGACCGGCTGGGCGTTCAGGTCGGAGGCGTAGTGTCCGCGCGAGCGCGATCCGGTGTGCGATTTCCGGGCGCGGCCACCGGCACGGGCAGGGGGCCGGTGCGACGCGCGGCGATCGGCTCAGGGGGCGCGAACGATCGCGGCGCGCGGGCCGCGGCGAGCAAGCCGGGCGCGCCGCAGCAGCACGAGCAACGCGATCGTCGTCACGAGAGGCCCGATCTGCGGCAGATGCAGCCACGGATTCAGAAACTCGTACAACGGCAGTGCCCACAGGACGGCTACGAGACTTTGCTCGCCGCGCAGCCAGCCGTCCTGCGAGCCGAGGGCGATCATGCAGGCGATCGGGATGCACAGCCAGGATAGTTCGTAATGCCAGATATAGGGATTCACGGTGAGCGTGGCGATGACCAGCATGGCGCCGCGCAGCCGCGCATCCCGGTGGCGGCGCCAGACGACGCACGCGGCCGCGATCGCGATCGCGGCGATGGCGGCTTGCCCGGCATAGGCGAGCGTCAGCGGCAGGCCGGCGAGACGAAACGCCGCGAACGGCGTCGGCGACGCAAACCAGAACGGAACGCCATGCTCGATGATCAGTGAACGCAGTGCGCCGGTGTTCTGCGTGAAGAGATGGAGCGATTCGATGCCGCCCGTCGCGATGCCCAGCGCGGTGAAGGCCGTTGCGAAGGCCGCGGCCCACGCAAATGCGCGCCACGCGCGTGCGGCAATCAGCACGAACGGGAACAACAACGCGAGTTGCGGCTTGACCGACAGGAGTCCGATGAAGAAGCCGGCCAGCATCGGCCGCCGGCCGACGAAATGCACGGCGAGCGCCGCGCACGCCGCGGTCAGCATCGCGTTCTGCCCGTACGTCGAGGTGACGAGCACGCCCGGGCACGCGAGCAGCGCAAGCCAGCCGACGCGTTTCGCGCCGGGCGTCGCCGCGAGCCCCGACACGCGCCAGGCCGCTACCCCGAGCAGCACGACGCCGAGCGCGACGAACAGCGGATAGCCGATCGCATGGGGCAGCAGCGCGAAGGGGGCGACCACCAGCAGATACGTGGGGGGATACAGCCACGGCAGGAACGCATAGTGGGCCGCGGTCGGGAACAGGTCGACGAGCACCCGCGAGAACGCGGGAACGTCGTAGATCTGCCATGGCGATCCGTGGCGCATCAGATGGGACGCGGACCAGAACACCATGAACCCCGAGCCCGGGCGGAACACGCCCGGGTCGTTCGAGAGGAAGCCGATCCGGACCAGGATCGTCATGAACAGCACGCCGACCGTCAGCATGACCGTGCTGTACAGCGCGATGCGTCCGGGTGTCAGCCAGACGCGGACAGGGCGTTCGTCGGCTTGTATTGATGAGCTGGAAATATCCATGCGTTGCTACTTGACCGACAGATTGCGCGCAACCGCCGCGCTCGCGACGGCCGGCTGCCGACGCCGGGCCGCGGCGACGCGCCGGACCGGAAACTGCAGCAGCTTCGCGGCGGCGGGTTGGGCGGCGTGCCGCGCCGGGTGCTGACCCACCAGCGCGTCGGCGCGGTACCGCCGCCGCACGAGATAGACCGGGCGCTGCTTGGACTCGTGATAGATGCGGCCGAGGTATTCGCCGATCACGCCGATGCCGATCAGCTGGATGCCGCCGACGAACAGCATCACGGAGATGAGCGACGCGTAGCCGTGCACGGGGTTGCCGAACAGCAGCGTGCGCATGACGATGAAGGCGCCGTAGACGAACGACAGCGCGGCGAACGCGAGGCCGATGTAGGTCCACACGCGCAGCGGCACGGTGCTGAAGCTGGTGATGCCTTCGAGGGCGAAATTCCAGCGGCGCCAGCCGGAGAATTTGGAGCGGCCGCCGCTGCGCGGTGCGCGCGTGTATTCGATGATCTCGATGCGATAGCCGACCCACGCGAACAGGCCTTTCATGAAGCGCCGCCGCTCGGGCAG
>NZ_SCNZ01000103.1:0-3974 GCF_005502655.1 Burkholderia sp. 4NA327C6
GTGACGGCCGACACCCACGAGGCGCTGATCCGGTCGAGCAAGTTCGACGCGATCCGCAGTGCTGTGTTCGCGTCGATGAACATGTCGGCGGCGCTGATGAAGACGCGCGACGAAGTGCGCGCGGGCATCGAGCAGGTGGCCGCGCATACGGTCGAGCGCGAGCGCCTGAAGATCACGGCCGGCGAGCAGGTGCTGATCGTCGATGCGATCCTGAACGACATGTTCGGCGTCGGGCCGATCGAGCCGCTGCTCGCCGACGATTCGGTCACCGACATCCTCGTCAACGGGCCCGACCAGGTCTACGTCGAGCGCGCGGGCCGGCTCGAGCTCACGTCGCTGAAGTTCCGCGACGACGCGCACGTGGCGAGCGTCGCGCAGCGGATCGCGGCGGCGGTGGGGCGCCGTGTCGACGAGAGCAGCCCGATGGTCGATGCGCGGCTCGCCGACGGCAGCCGCGTGAACGTCGTGCTGCCGCCGATCGCGATGCGCGGCCCGTCGATCTCGATCCGCAAGTTCGCGAAGCGCGACATCACGCTTGCGCGGATGGCGCAGCAGGGCAACATCTCGCATCCGATGCTGCAGGTGCTCAAGGTCGCGTGCGCGTGCCGGCTGAACATCGTGATCTCGGGCGGCACCGGCTCGGGCAAGACGACGCTGCTCAACGCGCTGTCGCAGCACATCGAGCAGCACGAACGGATCGTGACGATCGAGGATGCGGCCGAACTGCAGTTGCTGCAGCCGCACGTCGTGAGCCTCGAGACGCGGCCGGAGAATACCGAGGGGCTCGGCGGGATCTCGCAGCGCGATCTCGTGCGCAACGCGCTGCGCATGCGGCCCGACCGCATCATCCTCGGCGAGATTCGCGGCCCCGAAGCGTTCGACGTGCTGCAGGCGATGAACACGGGGCACGACGGCTCGATGACGACGATCCACGCAAATTCGCCGCGCGATGCGATCAGCCGGCTCGAGAGCATGGTCATGATGGCGAACGCGAACCTGCAGCTGCTGTCGATCCGGCGCCAGATCGCGAGCGCCGTGCACCTGTTCGTGCAGATCGAGCGGATGCGCGACGGCGTGCGGCGCGTCACGCGGATCACCGAGATCGTCGGGATGGAAGGCGAGGTGGTGATTACGCAGGACCTGTTCGCGTTCCGCCAGGAAGGCGACACGACGCGCGATTCGGTGAAGGGGGTATTCGAGGCCTCGCCGTTGCGGCCGGGATTCGCGGCGCGCGCCGCGTATTACGGCGTCGAGGACGCGCTCGCCGAGGTGTTCCGGCAATGAGGGCCGCCGACCTGTTCGCGGTGGGCGCGTTCGTGATGATCCTCGCGATCGGGCTCGTGCTGTCGTCGTGGTTCGATCGCGCGAGCCGCACACCGGCCCAGCGCATCCGCGCGCGGATGCGCCGGCTGTCGCCGTCGCTCGCGGGGCGCGACGGGCTCGCATCCGCCGCACCCGGCGTCGTGCTGTTCAACCTCCAGCGCCGGCAGGGCCGCCTGCGCGCCTGGCTGCAGCGCCGCGTGACGCGCGTGCGTGCCGTCGGCGGCAAGGGCGGCGTGAGGATCGTCGTCGCGAGCACGATCGCCGGCGCGATCGTCGCGATCGTCGCGGTGAAGCTGATCGGGCCGCCGGGCTTCCTGCGTCCGCTGATCTATGTCGGGTTGCCGCTGGTCACGATGCGAGCGAGCTACCGTGCGTTGGTCGAGCGCTTCCGGATGCGTTTTCTCGAAGCGTTCCCGGACGCGATCGACGTGATCGTTCGGGCCGTGCGCGCGGGCATTCCGGTCACGCAGGCGATCAGCATGGTCGGCGACGGCGCGGCCGAGCCGGTGCGCGCGACGTTCCGCTCGATGGGCGACAGCCTGCGCGTCGGCGCGGATCTCAAGAACGTGCTGACGCAGGCGGCGGACCGGCTGATGATCGCGGACTTCTCGTTCTTCACCGTCTACCTGCTGCTGCAGCGCGAGACCGGCGGCAGCCTCGGCGAAACGCTCGACGAGCTGTCGAGCATCATCCGCACGCGTCGCGACATCCGCCTGAAGACCCGCGCGCTGACCGCCGAAGGGCGCATCACGACGAACATCATTTCGGCGGTGCCGTTCGTGATGATCGGCGCGCTGTTCCTCGTGAACCGCGACTACGTGATGCTGCTGTTCACGACGCACCCCGGACACATGATGCTGACGATCGCGGCCGGGTTGCTGACGGTCGGCCTGCTGGTGATCCGCAAGATCTCGAAACTGGATACCGCGCGATGACGATGTCGATACTGGCCGCCCGCGGCCTCGAATTGCTGTTGTTGCTCGGCTGTGTCGCGGTGGCGCTCGCCACGCCCGGCGGCGGCACGCGCCAGCGGATCGCCGTGCGCGTGCGGCAGGCGGCCGGGCAGCATCCGCCGGCAGAGATGGCGGGATGGCTGCAGCCGGGCGGCGTCCGCCTGGACCTGACGCGCCGGCTCGCGCAACTGGGCGAACGGTTGCCGGTGCTCGACCCGATGCAGCGCGTGAAGCTCGGCCTGCAACTGGCGCGCGCGGGCTTTCGCGAGCGTCGCGCGGCGTCGGTGATGATCGGGATCAAGCTGAGCTGCGGCGTGCTGTTCGCGTGCGGCGCGATCGTGTTCAGCCCGCTGATTCCGCGCTTCGGCGAATATTTCGTGATCCGCGCACTGGCGATGATCGCCGCGTTCGTGATCGGCGTGATCGTGCCGGAGTACGTGCTCGGCGTGATGATCCGGCGGCGGCGGCGGGTCATCGCCGCGTGCTTTCCCGATGCGCTGGACCTGCTGGTGATCTGCACGATGGCCGGCAACAGCCTCGCGTCGGGCATCCGGCGCGTCGCGCACGAACTGGCGCGCATCTGCCCGCCGCTCGCCGACGAGCTGACCGTGTGCGCGGACGAGCTGACGCTGAGCGGCGACGTGTCCGCGACGCTCGCGCATTTCGCGCTGCGCGTCGATTTCACGTCGGCACGCTCGCTCGCGACGACGCTGACGCAGTCGCAGCGGTTCGGCACGCCGATCACGCAGGCGCTGCGCACGCTGTCGCGCACCGAGCGTACCGAGCAGATCGTCGCGCTCGAGGAACGGGCCGCGAAGCTTGCGCCGAAGATCACGCTGCCGATGATGCTGTTCATCCTGCCGACGGTCTGCCTGATCGCGGCAGGCCCGGCGGCGATTCGCCTGCTCGAGGTGTTCAGATGACACGATCCGTCATACGCGCGTTCGCGCTCGCGGCCGCGTTGCCGGTGCTGGCCGGCTGCGGCGCGCCGGGCATCCAGACGCGGCCGGTGCTGTCGCACAAGAGCGACGACCCGCAGGCCGAGTTGCGCATCGCCGACAGCGCACTTGCCGGCGGCAACGTCGATCTCGCGTCGACGCTGTACGAGAAGGTGCTCGCGAAGCATCCCGATTCGCTGGCGGCGCGCCTGGGGCTCGGCGACGTCAATTACCGCGCGGGCGACCTGGAGCGTGCGCGGATCCTCTACGACGAAGCGCAGCGGCAGGCACCGGCGGAGCTCGGCCCGCAGCTCGGGCTCGCGCGCGTCGCGTTGCGGCAGCGGCGCCTCGACGAAGCCGCGCAGCGCTATCGCGACCTGCTCGCCGTGCAGCCGAACCATCCGCTCGCGGCGGAGGGGCTCGGCACCGTGCTCGACCTGCAGGGGCGCCATGCGGATGCGCAGGTCGTGTATCGCGAGGCACTGCGCGCGCACCCGGACGCGCAGGGGCTGCGTGTCGACCTCGGGCTGTCGCTCGTGCTCGGCAACCGGCCGCGCGAGGGCGTGAACGTGCTGCTCGACGTCGCGGGGTTGCCGTCCGCGCCGTGGCAGGCGCGCCAGAACCTCGCGTTCGCTTACGGCGTGCTCGGCAACATCGATTCGGCGAAGAAGCTGCTGTCCGCGGAGTTGCCCGCGTCGGCGGTGGCCGACAACCTGCGCTTCTACCAGGCGGTTCGCGCGCGGCTTGCGTCTCGCGGGGG
>NZ_SCNZ01000104.1:0-3793 GCF_005502655.1 Burkholderia sp. 4NA327C6
TACGCCGATGATAGTGCGGATTCCCGTGTGAAAGTAGGTAATCGTCAGGCTCCCTAAGCCAGAAACCCCCGCCCGAAAGGCGGGGGTTTTTGCATTGGCGCGGCGGAAATGCATGTGTGGTGAGAAAAGAGTGCTCCATTCATCACATCCCAACGGCACGCACGTCCGATCAACCAGCCGCCAACCTGCAGTCAATCCTTACCCCGGAACGAAGCCACGCGATTTGATACGATCGACATGCCGTCGGCGATTGCACACGTCGACGTTCATGTTCGAAACCAGGGCTTGATGGAGAGGGCGGGGATGAATATCGGCGACGCGTCGCGCGAATCCGGAGTCAGCGCAAAGATGATCCGGTACTACGAACAGGTCGGCCTGCTGGCGCCGAGCAAGCGTACCGACGCCGGCTACCGGATCTACGGCGCAGACGAGATCCATATCCTGCGCTTCATCCGTCAGGCGCGACGCCTTGGCTTTCTCGTCGAAGACATCCGCAAGCTCCTGATGCTCTGGCAAGACCATTCGCGCGCGAGCGCCGAAGTGAAGTCGATTGCCCTCGAGCACGTGGCCGAGCTCGACAAGCGCATCGCCGAGCTGAGCGACATGCGTGACACACTGGTGGATCTTGCTGCGCACTGCCATGGTGACGGGCGGCCCGAATGCCCGATTTTGGCGCGTCTATCCGGCCCCATCGGTGAACCAAATTAGTGCGTGCGCTCGAGGCCACAATCGGGCTTCGATTCGTTTTCCATAAAAATCAATGGGTTATGATGTTTTTGTGGTTGGCCATTCCGAAAGGGAATGGTTGCCATGCAAGTATTTCATTAGCATCTTGGTGCGGCATCGCTATAATTCGGGATAACCCTATACGGGAAATCCCTGAACATCGATTCACCAGGGGTCCCCCTTCCTTGGAGAACGTCATGATCGCCTACATCGTCGAAAAGCTGAGCAACTGGTTCGAATCCGCAGAACGTGAACGCCGTGAGGCCTACCTCGCAACTTCGTCGGACATCGTCCAGCTCGAAAGCCGCATCCGCTCGCTGGAAACCAACGGCTACTCGCTGTAATCGGAGTCACCGTCAGGTGCCATGTGGCACCGAACGATAAGCAAGCCCCGTATTTGACGGGGCTTTGTTTTTTGTGCGCCGGATCTGGCGCAATCGTCAGTGCAGCGCTATGGTATGCACCTGCTTTTCATCCTGAAGGACACGATCATGCGTTTGCGTCTCGATGTGCGTCGAAGTGCCCGCGCGCGTCTCGTTGTGGGCGCGGCAGTGCTTGTCCACGGACTCGCGGCTGTTGCCGCGACGTCGTCCAAGCCGCTGATTCTCGATACGCAACGGGGTATCCAGGACGGCAAGGGCGGACTGGTACTGCAGACGGCACCGTTGTCTTCCGAGCCGATCGTCGAGCCGGCAGGGATGCGGGCTCCGGCGGGGCAGGCGCCGAACACGTCGGTTCCGCTGTTCGTCGCGCCGTATATCAATGTCCCCGCGTGGGGTGGGCAGCCGGCCAACCAGCCGAGGCTCGCGCCGAGACCACAGCCGTAACGGCCAGTCGCCCGATCAGTTTCCGCGGTGCTCGATCTGGCAGCGGGCGCCGCTATCCTGTCCGAGCTTCTCGACCAGGTAGGGCAGTGCCTCGTTCATGCTCTGGGCGAGCGTATACGGCGGATTCAGAATGAACATCCCGCTGCCGTAGAGACCCAGCCCGTCAGTCGGCGGATTCGACACCGTCAGTGTCAGGTGCAGCCAGTTGTTCGGTTGCAGGCGCTTCAACTGCTCGGGAAAGCGCTGCGATTCCGTCCGGGTTACCTGCGGGTACCAGACTGCATAGCAGCCCGTCGCGAAACGCTTCAGACACTCCGTCACGCACGCCACCGTGCGCGCGTAATCCTTCTTGTCCTCGTAGGACGGGTCGATCAGCACGAGTGCGCGTCGCGGCGGCGGCGGCAGCAGCGCCTTGATGCCTTCGAAGCCGTCGCCGGCGAAGATCATCGCGCGTCGCCCCGCATCACGGAAATTGTGGCGTAGCACGTCGATTTCCGTGGTGTGCATTTCAAACAGGCGCATGCGGTCCTGCTCGCGCATCGATCGCCATGCGATGTACGGGGAACCCGGGTAGAAGCGCAGTTCACCGTCATCGTTCAGTGCGCGAACTTCATCCACATAGTCGCCCAGCGCCTCCGGCAGGTTCTTTTCGTTCCACAGCCGGCCGATGCCGGTGTCGAATTCCGACGTCTTCGCCGCGTAGCCGTCGCGCAGCGAGTACACCCCGGCACCCGCATGCGTGTCGATGTACCAGTAAGACTTGTCCTTCTTGTTCAGGTAGCGCAGCAGCTGGACGACGACGGCGTGCTTGAGCACGTCCGCGTGGTTGCCTGCGTGAAAACCGTGACGATAACTGAGCATGGCGGGCTGCCTGAAACGAAAGGTGAATCGATGAATGCGATCGATCGTGCGCGGCCGTCAGGCCGGGCGCCGATGCAGGCCGCGTATTGTACGCGAGTGGCCGCGCATCGCCTTACTCGTACGCATCGCCGACCACCTCCTCGATGCGTTGCTTCACATCCGGCGTCAGCTTCGCGGCAACGTCGAGCGCGCGCATGTTGTCACTGATCTGCTCGATCCGCGACGCGCCCGTGATGACCGAACTCACACGCGGACTTGCGAGTACCCATGCGATCGCGAGTTGGGCCGTGTTGCAGCCGAGCTCGGCTGCGATTGCGCCGAGCCGTTCGACGATGTCGTTGGCGGCCGGATTGGTCAGGCGGTCGCGCATCCAGTCGTAACCCTGTAGCTGTGCGCGGCTGCCGGGCGGCACGCCGTTACGGTACTTGCCGGTGAGCAGGCCCGATGCCAGCGGGCTCCAGGTCGTGAGGCCGAGACCGTAGTCTTCGTAGAGCCGCGCATATTCCTGTTCGACCCGCGTACGGTGGAACAGGTTGTACTGCGGCTGCTCGACGACCGGCTTGTGCAGGTGATGCCGCTCGGCGATCTCGCACGCAGCACGGATCTCGTCGGCACTCCATTCCGACGTGCCCCAGTACAGCGCCTTGCCGCGCACGATCATGTCGCTCATCGCCCAGACCGTTTCCTCGATCGGTGTGTTTGGGTCGGGACGATGGCAATAGACGAGGTCGACATAGTCGAGTTGCAGCCGGCGCAGCGAGCCGTCGATGGCGTTCAGCAGGTATTTCCGGTTCAGCGTGTGATACTGGTTCGGCGCTTCGGCGAGCCCCCAGAAGAACTTCGTGGACACGATGTAGCTGATGCGCGGCCAGTCGAGCGCCTTGAGCGCGTGACCCATGATTTCCTCGGACTTGCCGCCGGCATAGACCTCGGCGTTGTCGAAGAAATTGACGCCTGCGTCGCGCGCTGCAGCCAGGCATTCGCGCGCGACCCGCTGGTCGACCTGGTTGCCGTACGTCACCCACGAACCGAGCGAAAGCTCGCTGATCTGCAGGCCAGAGCGGCCTAGCCGTCGATAGTGCATGCGAATCTCCTGCGTGACAGAACCGACCTTAAGCTTAGACGTTTTGCGCGCGAACGGCGGGGCCGATCGTGCACAATGACGGCTGGCCCGCAGGCACGTTCGCGCGACGGTAGCGGATGCGGTGGGCGCTTGTTTTATCGATCCGACAACGGGAGGAGACGGACATGGCAGCAGATCTGAGCGGCAAGACCGCAGTCGTCACGGGCGCCGCGAGCGGCATCGGCAAGGAAATCGCACTCGAGCTCGCGAAAGCGGGCGCGGCCGTCGCGATCGCCGACCTGAACCAGGACGGCGC
>NZ_SCNZ01000105.1:0-3691 GCF_005502655.1 Burkholderia sp. 4NA327C6
GAGACCATCCGGTTCTATCAGCGCAAGGGCTTGTTGCCGGAGCCGGACAAGCCTTACGGCAGCATCCGCCGCTATGGCGAGGCGGATGTAACGCGGGTGCGGTTCGTGAAATCGACCCAGCGGCTGGGCTTTAGCCTGGACGAAATCGCCGAGCTACTGCGGCTGGAGGATGGCACCCATTGCGAGGAAGCCAGCGGCCTGGCCGAGCACAAGCTCAAGGATGTGCGCGAGAAGATGGCCGACTTGGCACGCATGGAGGCCGTGCTGTCTGAACTGGTGTGCGCCTGCCATGCGCGGAAAGGGAACGTTTCCTGCCCGCTGATTGCGTCACTGCAAGACGGAACGAAGCTCGCTGCATCGGCGCGGGGGAGTCACGGGGTGACTACGCCTTAGCGTGCTTTATTTTCCGAATTCTGAGACGACCCCTGTTAGAGCGTATCTATCAGGTGGCTAAGCAAGGATAAACGTTAGTGGCGGCAGAAGGTTGAGCGGCAACGCTCAGTAGGGCGGTCGTCATTTTCACGGCAGAGCGCTTCGCTGCGCCCACCGGGCACCGGATCCATGCCGCCTGGGCTGCCTGGGTGGCATTTCACGATGCGTTTGACAGCCATCCAGCCGCCTTTGAAAGGGCCGTGCACCTGGATGGCCTCGATGGTATAGGAAGAGCAGCTTGGCCAGAAGCGGCAGCGAGGGCCAAGCAGTGGGCTGATGGTGTATTGGTAAACGCGAATACAGCCCACCATCACTGCTGTTAGCAGCTTAAGAAAAACCTGTTTAATGGCGAACAGCCAATTTTTCACGGCGCTTTTTTACCGTATAGCGTGGCCGGATCAATCAGCGGCTCGCTGGTAATCTTGGCGCTGTCTGCACCGAGCGACACATAAAAGCAGCTGCGACGGCCGGAATGGCACGCGGGACCAGTTTGCTCCACCTGAACCAGCAGCGTATCACCATCGCAATCTAGCGCTGCGCTTTTAAGGCGCTGTTGCTGTCCTGATGTCTCACCTTTGCGCCATAGCTTTTGGCGCGAGCGTGAGAAGTAGCAAACTCGCTGCGTTGTTAACGTCTCTTCCAGGGCTTCTCGGTTCATCCACGCCATCATCAGTACTTCGCCCGTATCATGTTGCTGGGCAATGGCGGGAATCAGGCCGTCTTCATTAAAGCGAATGGCATCTAGTAGCGTTGCAAGCTTGGGCAGGGAAGCTGTTGTGGTCGCTGACTCTAACGCCTTAAAAAGCTGTTGAGGGGCGAGTTCATCAAATTGGGACATTAGGCATTACTCACGGATCGGCATGCTTGACATAAGCCCTGAAGCTCAATCGTTTGGCGCTCAACGTTGAAGCCTTGGCGCTGGGCCAGGGCGGCAAGCTGATCGCTAATTTCATCAAGGTGCAGCTCTTCGACGTAGCCGCACTGGCGACAGATAGTGAGGTTATGCACTGGACGCCAACTCGCCTAAAGAGGTCTCGATCACCATCAGCTCTTTTCGGCGCACATCGATCTTCCGACGCAGTTGCTCGACACATCCGTGTACGCACTTGCTATCGCCTGCATCCAACGCCCTGCAAAGTCGCGTTAACTCGTCGAGCCTGGGTCCCGACTCGAAGGCCACGCGCAGGAAACGCAACCGTTCCAGTGTTTTGGCATCGAAAACGTTGTAGCCACCTTCGGTTCGCCAGGCGGGATGCAACAACCCGCGCATCAAGTAGTCGCGCACAACATGCACGCTTACGCCTGCATCTTCAGCAAGCTTCGAAATCGAGTAGGCATTCATGCCGTGTTTCGCTCGCTGTCTTCTAACAGCTTATGCGCGATCAGATGTCCGAGACCGAATGCATTCTCGACAGGCACGAGCTCTATCCCCGGGTGCGTCGAAGCCCATGCATTTGCAACAGAAGGCGATGCAAAAAAATGCACATGACAGCAAAAGGAACAGCGAATGTCGGGTGAAGCATCCGGCGTTAGCAGAGACACCATTGTTTCCGCCGGTTCAACCTGAAGCACTGCTTCTGGCGCAACTGTGAGCGTAATCGGCCTGCCGGTGGCAGCACAGCGCGACGTGACACGGGCTGTTTTGCCAATCAAAGCGGGAAACATCAAGGTGTCGAGCGCACACCAGGTGTATAAACGGCGGCCATCCACTTCAAAAACGTGAGGGGTTTCGCGTAGCGTCAGGCCCAGTCCAATGATATTGCCCTGCTCGTCATATTCGGTACCGGGCGCCGGCTCAAGTACAGTTGCAACCCTCTGCCCAGACCATCCGAGTGCGGTGCCGAGCGCTTCGCGTGACACAGGCCTTCCCATCACAAGCTGACGAAGCAGGGTGACGAAGAGGGTTGCGAACTCTTCTGGATGATTGCCAGATGAGAGGCTCTCGGCAATCTTTTTGGAATATATAGTCTTGTCCAATTTCCACCTCCAACATCCAAGCAGCGGTTACGCGGCATAAACCCACCCTTGGCGATTACATGCCGCGCTTTTCAAAGATCACGTCAGCGTGCGCTTTGCCGGCGTTTCCATTCCTGGACCAGCAATTGCGCTTGCTGCACCTGTTCGGGCTTCATTTGAGCCGCATAGTCGGCAATGACTTTTGCTGCCGTTGGTTCTCCTGACGCTGCTGCCAGACTCATCCACTTGTAGGCCTGAACCTGGTCGCGCGCGACCTCACCGAGCCCCTTCGCAAACAGTTGAGCCAGCCTGACTTGAGCCTGCGTGTGTCCCTGCTCGGCAGAGAGGCGGTACCACTTGAACGCCTGTGCATCGTCGGCAGGAGCCGCACGCCCTTTCTTATACATACCGTCGACTTCGCTTGCGTAGAGGCGCCCCAGGTTGAACTGCGCATCAGCTTCACCCTGCTCGGCCGCCCTGCGAAACCACTGGATCGATGCAGCATGGTCTTATTTTACGCCCATACCGCATTTGTAGGCAAGACCCATGATGTTCTGCGCCATGGCATCGCCCGCCCTCGCTTTCTTTTCCCAGCCGTCGACGGTCTCCGGCGCCAATGTTTCGATCGCTGCTCCCAGCTTAGAAAAGTCGTAGGCCGCCAGCGCATTGTTTGACAAGCCAAACGCTGCAGTACCCGCCAACAGAATGGTTAAGCATGCACGGGTGCAACGTGCTGTTAGTCTAATATCGCAAAACATAAAAACTCCTCTGTCGCTCTTTTCGTGTCCTTGGTTTAGCCCGCACAGCACGATAGCTGTGTCACATCCTTCGAGAAAGTCTGTGCCACCAGTTTGAGACCTTCCACCATGGTGAGGTAGGTGAAAAGTTGGTTGGCAAGATCCTGGACGGTCATGCGAGCCCGGATGGCAATCGCGGCAGTCTGGATGATCTCGCCTGCTTCCGGTGTTACAGCCTGAACCCCAAGAATGCGTCCAGATCCAGCCTCAGCGACAAGCTTGATAAAGCCGCGCGTGTCGAAGTTGGCGAGTGCACGCGGCACATTGTCGAGCGTGAGAGTACGACTGTCGGTTTGCAGGCCGATGCGCTGGGCTTCTGCTTCACTGTAGCCAACCGTGGCAACTTGCGGATCAGTGAACACGACTGCCGGCATAGCGTCGAGATCGAGCGTTGCGTCGCCGCCGGTCATGTTAATGGCCGCACGAGTGCCGGCCGCTGCCGCCACATAGACGAACTGCGGCTGGTCGGTGCAGTCGCCGGCCGCGTAGATGTTCGGGCTACTGGT
>NZ_SCNZ01000106.1:0-3585 GCF_005502655.1 Burkholderia sp. 4NA327C6
TCGGGTGCCGAAGTTCCGTACCAATCTTTCGGCCGTGGTCGCGACTCGCAATCACGCGATCCAACAAGACGTCCTCACCCTCATTCCCGATCAGGGCGATCAAGCGTCGCCATTGATCGTCCGGAATTTCGAGCGTCAAAGCCAATCCGACCAACCAAAAGCTGATGATGTAGAAATCCAGGTTCCTCGCCCAGCTTCGGCGCAATGATTTTTGCTCATCTGTGAATACATCCTCCCCCAGCTTTATTGATTGCTCCCACGCATCGAGTAGACCAGGAAAGTATTTCGATATCGAATCAACTCGATCGCCACGCGAGTAGCTTTCGAGCATTAGTTGCCAATGCAACTTTGCGATATCAAAAACGTATTGCGGCTGATAGCTGGGGTTTTCAAACGGCTCGCCACTACGCGCCCAACGTTCTTCTATCCTCTTGCAAGTATATTCGATCCATTTATCCCAATACCCATGGGGAGGTAAAGTATCTCTATTCATTGTGGCGACCCAATAATTTTCGAAGACGGCTGAATTACGATTTTTCCATTTTTATCGAGAACCCCGACAGTCACGTTACCAAAGGGATCGGTAATGAAATTCGCGAGGTAGACGACTCGGATCAGGCAGCAGATCTGATCGAAATAACCGCGCCCCGAGCGCACCGTCGACAGCTCGAGATGGTTTTCCAGCGACAGCGCACGAACTTTGGCGGTCGGCAGCGGCAGCAACATTTCCTTCGTACGTGCCGACCGCGCCGTGCGGGAGGAGACTTGCTTTCTCGTCGTTCGACACTCTTCAATCACGGATGACACGTGACGTCATCAGGCACGTTACGCCTCATCGGCCACGATATGCAACCGACCATTGCGATCGACCACCTCACGCCGCATCGAGAAGAGCCGGCCGCATCCGCCACACGACCAGTGTCCGCTAGCGGTCCGCTGCGCGCGCCCCACACGACCACAGAATGGGCACGGCGTCGCCTCAGTGGGTTCGACGCCCAGTTGGATCCGTACGGACAGACTCCCGCTCGGCTCCAGTTGGTCCGCGAATTCGGTGAACATCCTGCGCCATTTCTGAACCATCGCGGGGCTCGTGCCGACGATGTCCGATACCTGCATGAACGACAGCGGCAACGACAGATGCCGAATGAACAGCCGCATACGTTCGAGCGTGCTCGCCTTCGTATTCAGGAACGGCGTGCCGCGACGTCGGGTGAATCGCGTCCCGCAGTTCGCGCATTTGAAGCGCGGGAAACCGCCTGGCAGGCGCTCGTCGAAGCGCGTCTTGCCACTGCCGCAGTCCACGCAGCGCGGTGGCCGGTGGCTGAACGAATTTACTTCGTCGAACTCGCGCGTCAGGCGCGTCGTCAAGGTGAGATCTTCGCGCGCGCCGATCTCGTCGAATGCCAGCGGCGTGGGATCGAGTTCGGTCGGGCGGCCGCCAAGCCGGACACGCCGCTCCCACGTGCCGCTCGGATCGAGCTGCAGCAGCCACGCGCGCCATGCCGTCACACGCTGCCCGATGTCGGCCGGCAGGCTGCCCATCCGCTCGCCAGCCTCGAGGCACGAGATTGGCTGCGACAGCAGCGACACGAACAGATCGAGCTTCTTCAGGTGCTTCTCACCGAGCGGCGTGTCGGCCGTACGGCCGAAGTAGCGCTGGCACGTCTGGCACTCGAACATCGGCAGCCGACCGCTCTGTCGCACTTTGAATCCGGCGCTGGTGATGTGGTCACCGCCACAGCGCGGGCAACGCGGACGCGGTTCGTGGCTTGCCGATAGGATGGTGGCGACCTGAGCATTCAGGAACGCCGTCAGTTCCTTGTCCTCGCCCGTGTCGTCGGAGCGGCGAAGCACCGGACGGCTTGAACTCGATTGCGTTCTCATCAAAACTGGGCCGTCAGCTGAAACCCGAGCGTCACGCGGGTCGTCGGAAAGCCGGACGGCTTGTACACCGGCGTGCCGACGAACAGATCGTAACCATAGCCGCCAAAGCGCGTCGCGACGCTACCCTTGACGCCGATCACCGCGCCGGCCAGTTGCGTGCCGACCAGCACAACCGGCTGCGGGCCCCACACGCGCCCATAGTCGAGGCCCGCGTAAGCCGCCAGCCCCGTCTGCCCGATCGGCGCCTGCAGCTCGTTGCGCCAGTAGAAGCCGCGTGCCGCGGCGAGCATCGTCTCGCCGTCGAAGCCGCGTACGGTGTAGCGGCTGCCGATCGTCAGGTCGTCGATGTAATACAGCGTGTTGCCGGTGTATTGGCCGTGAAATGTCGTGACGTACCGAAACGGCTGCTGTGCGATCGCGAACGGTACCGACAGGTTCGCGTCGAGCACCGCCATCTTGTAGCGGTAGGTCGGGCCGCCGTCGGCCGCCAGGCTGTCGTCCTGCGCGCCGAATGCGCCGATCCCCTGCCGGTACGCGAGCGTGCCGTCGAACTGCGCGTTGCCGAAGTAGTGCCGATCGGTCAGGCCGAACTCGATGAACGTATTGTTACGGCGTTGCTGCGGGATTTCGGTATCTTCGATGAAACTCTGGCCGAAGCGGCGCGAGAGCCGGATCTGCGCGCCGAACACGTCGTTCTGGCTGCGCGACAGCACACGATTCAGCTTGAAATCGACGGTCTTCGAGTTGCCGCTTGCGATGAACGTCTGATTCACGCCGGCGATCTGCTGGTAATACGTGTTCGTGTACGCAGAAAGCGTCGCTGTCCAGTAGCCCCACGGGATCGAATAGAAGCCGTTCCAGCCGTGCGAGCCGAGGCGCTTGTCCCCGAATTCCAGATCCTGGCTCACGCCGATGTTGAAGAGGTCATTCAGGCCCAGGGGATTGTCGATGCCGAGTGACAGGTTGCCCTGCAGCCGACCGGTCGCGCGCGTGCCCGAGTTGTCGATCGACGCGACCACCGTCCAGGGCTTGCCGCGCTTCACGTCGAGCACGACGTCGCTCTCGCCCGGCACGTCGGCCGGCACAATTTGCATCGACACGTCCTGACTGGTGACACGTTTCATTTGCTCCAGACCTTGCTCGAGGTCGCGCAGGTTCAGCACGTCGCCGTCGCGGGTCGGGAACGCGGTCTTCCAGGTGCCGCGCAGTTTCTCGTCGGCAAAACGCACGTGCCGGATCGTGCCGGGCACCAATGCGAGCTTCAGCGTTCCCGTCTTCAACTCCTGTTCCGGCAGCAGAACGCGCGTCGTGATATACCCGCGCGCCAAAATCGCCCGAGACAGCCCTTTAATGATCGTATCGATGCCTTGCTTGCCGACGCACTGGCCCGCGTAGTGGGCAAGCCATTCACGCGCGAACGCAAAGCGGTCCATCGGCAGCGCGGATGCGCCTTGCGACTTCACGGATTCGGGCAAGGAATCGGGGACATCGAGCGCGAAACGGTCGATGCGGAAACATGGCTGTTCGCTCGGCAGCACGGGATACGTTTCGACCGACGGTACTTCCGATCGCACGGACGAAGTACGTACTTCGGCTTCGCGCTGTTGGGCGTCGCGTTGCTGCTGCGCTTGTCGGTCCTGTTCCGCGTTCGCGCGCGCGGCAGCAGCGCGGTCAGCAGGCGTGGGGGCCTGCTGAGCATGT
>NZ_SCNZ01000107.1:0-3352 GCF_005502655.1 Burkholderia sp. 4NA327C6
TCACAGCGAACCCTGGAATTCGAGCACGCGTGCCTTGAACTCGTCGGGCACGGCCTGCGTCGTGTTGTTCGCGTAATCGAACATCACGTGCGTCGACATGCCGCGCGCGACGATGGTCTGGTCGTCGCGCTCCATCAGGTGTTCGAGATCGAAGCTCTTGCTGCCGAAACGCACGATGCTCGACCGGATCGTCAGGTTGTCGCCGAATTGCGCCGGTGCGAGGTACTCGCATTGCGTCTTCACCATGATGTGCGGCAGCTTCTCGCTCCGCGGCAGGCCGAGGAGATCGAACATGTAGCTGAGGTACGAATGCTGCAGATAATCGTAATAGACGGGACTGCTCACATGCCCCATCGAATCCGTATCGCGATACTTGACGTGAATGGGCGTTTCATAATGACGCTTCGACATGGTGGTTCTCCGCAATGACTGGGTTGATTTATATATTTGTTCCTGATTGGCCCGTCAGGAATTTGAAAATTAATCGAACGCCTATCGGGACGCCACTATCAGAACGAATAGCGACCCGCCGCGAAGCGCCACGCACTCCGCACCCCCAACCCGAGCAAGTACTCCCGGGTTCCCCGCTGGAAATCGAATTTCCATCCCGTCAAACATCTCAAGAACGGCAAAGCCGATGCCTCTATTTCCCGACGTCGCGCTTATTTCTGTCATTCATAAGGATATGAATTTGAAACTGGTAAATATGTTAGTTGCGCACGGAAAGAGCCATTCAATACAGTCGCGCTGTAGTAAAGAATCCACCGAATTATCGACAGGAGGGCAGTCCCTATGCATGCGAATACCTGGACGACGCACCGCGACGCCGTGCTGCATTTGCCGTCCCCCGCGGATCTGGCCGGCGCGCTGCCGCCTGCGTTGCGCGCGACGCGCACGGTTCATCAGGCTCGCCACGCGATCGTCGACGTGTTGAACGGCACGGACGACCGTCTCGTGGTCATCGCCGGCCCGTGCTCGGTGCACGACCCGGCCGCCGCGCGCGACTATGCGGCGCGGCTCGCGCTGCAACGTGCGCGATTCGCGGACGAGCTGGAAATCGTGATGCGCGTGTACTTCGAGAAGCCGCGCACGACGGTCGGCTGGAAAGGGCTCATCAACGATCCGCTGCTGGACGGCAGCGAACGGATCGACGCGGGGCTGCATACGGCCCGCGCGCTGCTGTGCGACATCAACGGGGCGGAGATGCCGGCGGCGACCGAGTTTCTCGATCCGCTGTCGCCGCGCTATCTGGCCGACCTGGTCGCGTGGGGGGCCATCGGCGCGCGCACCGTGGAATCGCAGGTGCATCGCGAGCTGGCGTCGTCGCTGCCGATCCCGATCGGCTTCAAGAACGGCACCGACGGGAACGTCCAGGTGGCCGTCGATGCGATGTGCGCGGCCGCGCGAGCGCATCGCTTCCTGTCGGTCGATGCGGGCGGGCGGCTATGTGCGACGGCGTCGCCCGGCAATCCGCATACGCATGTCGTGCTGCGCGGCGGGCGCGAACCGAATTTCGACGCGGCGGCCGTGAATGCCGTGTGCGAGCGCATGGTGGCCGCGCAATGCGCGCCGCGCGTGATGATCGACGTCAGCCACGGCAACAGCCGCCGCCAGTTCCGCAATCAACTGGGCGTCGGCACGGCCGTCGCCGCGCAGGTCGCGGCCGGCGACGCGCGCATCGTCGGCGTGCTGATCGAGTCGAACCTGATCGAAGGGCGCCAGGATCTCGTGCCCGGCGTGCCACTGCGCTACGGGCAGAGCATCACCGATGCGTGCCTGTCGTTCGCCGATACCACGCCGCTCCTCGAGACGCTCGCCTACGCAGTGCGGGCGCGCCGGCGCGGCCATGCGCCGGCGCCTGACCTCGACTTCGCGCGCGAGCCGCTGCTCGCGTGCTGCGCGTGAGCGGCCCGGCGCGACGCAGTCAGATTTCGGCTTCGTCGTAGATCCGTGTCGCGTCGCCGGCCCACGCGTCGCGATAGCGGGCGAGCCAATGCTCGGCCTGGGTCGGCGCACCGGCGACGATCTCGTCGAGCGGCGCGAGATACACGGATTCGTCGCGGCCGGCCGCGTCCCTGCGTGCCCGCGCGCGCAGGCCGCGATGCGCGATCGCCAGCGCATCGGCCGCGAATGCGCGCAACGGGCGGCCGTCGACCGAGGCGCCCAGCCCGAAACGCGGCACGTCGCGACGCAGGGTGAGCAACGCGCCGCGGTCGATCGCGGCGGCCAGCGTCTCGGCCTCCGACAGCGCGGCCGGATCGTACAGCAGGCCGGTCCAGAACGCGGACAGCGCGACCATCATCGCGGGCGAGCCCGCATCGGCGCCGCGCATCTCGAGATAGCGCTTGAGCCGCACTTCGGTGAAAACCGTCGTCAGATGATCGGCGAAATCGCCGAGCGTCGGCGTGTCGCCCTCGAGGTGCGGAATGCGGCGTCGCATGAAATCGCGGAACGTCCAGCCGGTCGCATCCGTGTAGCGGTCGCCGCGCCGCACGAAGTACATCGGCACATTGTCGAGCAGCCAGCTCACATAGCGCTCGAAACCGAAGCTGCGCGACAGGAACAGCGCGGGCGCCCCGCAGCGGTCCTCGTCGGTGTCGAGCCACGTGTGTGCGCGCGTCGACAGCAGGCCGGTCGGCCGGCCCTCCGCGAACGGCGAATTCGCGAACAGCGCGGTGGCAACGGGCTGCAGCGCGAGCGACACGCGCATCTTGCGCGCCATGTCGCTTTCCGACGCGAAATCGAGATTGACCTGCACGGTGCAGGTGCGCTGCATCATGTCGAGCCCGCGCGTGCCGACGCACGGCATATAGCGCTGCATGATCCCGTAACGCTGCTTCGGCATCCACGGCAGCGCCGCACGCGCCAGGTGAGGGTGAAAACCCAGCGGCGCGCAGCGCAGGCCGAGCGGCCCGCACGCGTCGCGGGCCGCGGCAAGGTGCGCATGGAGTTCGGCATGCGTGTCGTGCAGCGTATCGAGCGGCGCGCCCGACAGTTCGAGCTGGCCGGCCGGCTCGAGCGAGATCGCGGCGCCGTCGCGCTGGATCACGCCGACGATCCGTCCGGCATCGACGATCGGCGTCCCGTCGCGTTGCAGCCGCGCGAGCACCGCGGCGATCCCCGAGGGCCCGTCGTAAGGCGCGGCGGCGTGCGTCGCACGCGCGACGACGAACTTCTCGTGCTCGGTTCCGATCCGGAATTGCGCGGCCGGCTTGCAGCCGGCGGCCAGATGATCGGCGAGCTGTTGCTCGGAGACGATCGGCGTGTGGTCCGACCCAACGGCATTCGACATCGACACCCTCCACAAGTCACATTGAGCGACCGACCGGTCGGTCACAAGGCGACTATAGCG
>NZ_SCNZ01000108.1:0-3012 GCF_005502655.1 Burkholderia sp. 4NA327C6
CCCGGCCACCCGCGGCTGATCCGCCAGATCGCACGCCGCTACCTGGAAAACGGGATGTCGGTGGACCCGAACGAGATCATCGTGACGGTCGGCGCGACGGAGGCGATCAACCTGTGCCTGCAGGCCGTTGCGAAACCGGGCGACACGATTGCAGTGGAATCGCCAACGTTCTACGCGATGTTGCATGCGATCGAACGGATGGGAATGAAGGCGATCGAGGTGGCCACGCATCCGGAATACGGGATCGACATCGCGGCGCTGGCCGCGATCGCGAAGTCGCAGCCGATCGCCGCGTGCATGGTGATGCCGAACTTCCAGAACCCGCTCGGCTTCCAGATGCCGGACGAACGCAAGCGCGAGCTGGTCGAGTTCGCCGCGAAAGCCGACCTGCCGATCATCGAGAACGGTGTGTATAACGAACTGTACTTCGGCAACATGCATCCGAGCACGCTGAAGTCGTTCGACCGGCACGACATCGTGCTGCATTGCTCGTCGTTCTCGAAAAGCCTGACGGCCGCATACCGGATCGGGTGGGCGCTGCCGGGCCGCTATCGCGAGCAGGTCGAGAAGCTGAAATTCCTGAACACGCTCGCGACGCCATCATTGCCGCAGCTCGCGATCGCGGAGTTTCTCGAACGCGACGGCTACGAGCATCACCTGCGGCGGATTCGCAAGGCCTACGCGCAGCAAGCGAACCTGATGCGCACGATGGTGTCGCGGTTCTTTCCGGAAGGCACGCGCATCTCGAGCCCGGCGGGCGGCTACGTGCTGTGGATCGAGCTGCCTGCGCAGATCGACGCGATGCGGCTGTACCAGCTCGCGCTGGAGCAGGGGATCACGATCGGGCCCGGCTACATGTTCTCGATCACGGACAGCTACCGGAACTTCATCCGGCTGAACTACAGCAGCCCGTGGTCGCCGGAGATCGAACAGGCGGTGATCGCGGTCGGCAAGCTCGCCGCCTACTGCCTCGACTGAGTGAGCCGCCGCGCGCGCGGCGTCACGTCAGCCGGTACGACTGCGCGCCGGTTCCCGCGAGCGTGCCGCCGTCGACGATCAGGTATTCGTTGCGGATCGGCTTGCCGTCGAACCAGCATTGCAGGATCTCCAGCGTGCCGGCCGCGTAGCGTGCCTGCGCGGACAGCGACGTGCCCGAGATGTGCGGGGTCATCCCGTTGAACGGCATCGTGCGCCAAGGATGATCGGCCGGCGCCGGCTGCGGAAACCACACGTCGCCGCCATAGCCCGCGAGATGCCCGGACGTGACGGCATGCACGACCGCGTCGCGATCCACCAGCTTGGCGCGCGCGGTGTTGATCAGGTACGCGCCGCGCTTCATGCGCGCGATCATCGCCGCGTCGAACAGGTGCTCGGTCGACGGGTACAGCGGAATCTGCAGGTTGACGATGTCGACGGCGCTCGCGAGCGACGCGGCATCGGCGTGATACGTGAGCCCGAGCGCCTGTTCGATCGACGCATCGAGCCGGTGGCGCTGCGTGTAGTGCAGATGCAGCCCGAACGGTTTCAGCCGGTGCAGCACCGCGAGCCCGATGCGCCCCGCGCCGACCGTACCGAAATGCATGCCTTCGACGTCGTAGCTGCGCGACACGCAATCGGCGATGTTCCAGCCGCCTTGCTGCGCGATCGCATGCGACGGCAAGTAGTTGCGCACCAGCGCGAGCGTCGTCATCACCACGTGCTCGGCCACGCTGATGCTGTTCGAGCCGGTGACTTCGGCGACGGTGATGTGCGCGCGTGCGGCGGCGTCGAGATCGACGTGATCGGAGCCGATGCCGGCCGTCAGCGCGAGCTTCAGCTTCGGCGCGCGGGCGATCCGTTCGGCCGTCAGGTACGCGGGCCAGAACGGCTGCGAGATCACCACGTCCGCTTCGGGCAGCCGGCGCTCGAATTCGGAGTCGGGGCCGTCCTTGTCGCTCGTGACGATCAGCGTGTGGCCGTGCGCTTCCATATAGGCGCGCAAGCCGAGCGCGCCGGACACCGAGCCGACGAGTTCGCCGGGGCGAAAGCCGGGCGGGCCGGCCGGCGTCGGTGCGGTTTGTCCGTCCGCGTAGTGCGTGATGACCGGAATCGCATCGCGCACGTAGCGCGGCGGATAGCCGTCCACGGGATCGGGGTAGAGCACGCACAGGACGGTGGCCATCGGGTAGCACTCCGGGTGACGGGGGAAGGCGCGCGGCATGCGGATTGCGCACGATGCCCGACGTGCGCGGCAGGCAGCGGGTGTGTTGCGCCGCAACGTTGATGACGTTCTACGCCCGTCATGGATCGGCGACAAGCTACAGTCGGTGTTTGCGTGCGGTGCGGGGGCGTCTGTACCTGTTCTTTTCAGGAGGGATGTCGATAATGGGATCGTTACCTGACTTTTCGGGAGCCACGTCATGACTGAAAGCGACGATTCGCCGTCACGCCCCGATCTCACGCAAGGCATCGCGCTCGACGAGCTCGCCGACGGCGCAATGATCGAGGGCCATGTCGGCGATACGGCGGTGCTGCTCGTGCGCCGCGCCGATGAGCTGTTTGCCGTGGGCGCGCAGTGCCCGCACTACGGCGCGCCGCTCGCCGACGGCCTGCTGGAGGGCGACACGATTCACTGCCCGTGGCATCACGCGGCGTTCTGCCTGCGCACCGGCGAGTTGCTGCGCGCGCCGGCGCTCGACGGGCTGCCGTGCTGGCGTGTCGAACGCCGCGACGGCCGCGCCGTCGTGCTCGATGCAGGGCCGGCCGCCGTGCCGCCCGCGCTGAATGCGGCCGGACTGCCCGCGTCGGTGGTGATCGTCGGCGGCGGTGCGGCGGCCATCGCGGCCGCGGTGACGCTGCGGCAGGAAGGCTATCCGCATCCCGTCACGCTGCTCACGGCCGATGCCGATCCGCCGTACGACCGGCCGAACCTGTCGAAAGACTATCTCGCGGGCACCGCGGATGCCGACTGGCTGCCGCTGCGTGCGCCGTCGTTCTATGCGGACCACCATATCGACGTGCGGTGCGGCACGC
>NZ_SCNZ01000109.1:0-2756 GCF_005502655.1 Burkholderia sp. 4NA327C6
AGCTCGGTCACCTCGCTCTCGACCTCGACGTCGACGGGTCTCTCATCGGCCAACAGCTCGATCGGCTCTCTGTCGACCGGCCTCTCGTCGACCAATAGCTCGGTCACCTCGCTCTCGACCTCGACGTCGACGGGTCTTTCGTCGGCCAACAGCTCCATCGGCTCTCTGTCGACCGGTCTCTCGTCGACCAATAGCTCGGTCACCTCGCTCTCGACCTCGACGTCGACGGGTCTCTCGTCGGCCAACAGCTCGATCAAGTCGCTGTCCACTTCGACCTCGACGGGTCTGTCGTCGGCTACCAGCTCGATCGGCTCGCTCTCGACCGGTCTCTCGTCGACCAATAGCTCGGTCACCTCGCTGTCCACTTCGACCTCGACCGGTCTGTCGTCGGCCACCAGCTCGATCGGCTCGCTCTCGACCGGTCTCTCGTCGACCAATAGCTCGGTCACCTCGCTGTCGACCTCGACGTCGACCGGTCTGTCGTCGGCCAACAGCTCGATCGGCTCCCTGTCTACCGGCCTCTCGTCGACCAATAGCTCGGTCACCTCGCTGTCCACGTCCACGTCGACCGGCCTGTCGTCGGCTACCAGCTCGATCACCTCGCTGTCGACTTCGACCTCGACCGGTCTCTCGTCGGCCAACAGCTCGATCGGCTCCCTGTCTACCGGCCTCTCGTCGACCAATAGCTCGGTCACTTCGCTGTCGACTTCCACGTCGACCGGCCTGTCGTCGGCTACCAGCTCGATCACCTCGCTGTCGACTTCGACCTCGACCGGTCTCTCGTCGGCCAACAGCTCGATCGGCTCCCTGTCCACCGGCCTCTCGTCGACCAATAGCTCCGTCACTTCGCTGTCGACTTCCACCTCGACCGGCCTGTCGTCGGCTACCAGCTCGATCGGCTCGCTCTCGACCGGTCTCTCGTCGACCAATAGCTCGGTCACCTCGCTGTCGACTTCGACGTCGACCGGCCTGTCGTCGGCCACCAGCTCGATCGGCTCTCTGTCGACCGGTCTCTCGTCGACCAATAGCTCAGTCACCTCGCTGTCCACGTCGACCTCGACCGGTCTGTCGTCGGCCACCAGTTCGATCGGCTCCCTGTCCACTGGACTGAGTTCGACCAACAGCTCGGTCACGTCGCTGTCGACTTCCACGTCGACGGGTCTGTCGTCGGCTAACAGCTCGATTTCGTCGTTGTCCACGTCGACCTCGACCGGCATCAACTCGCTGTCCACCGGCATCAGCTCGGCAAACAGCTCAGTCGTGTCGCTGTCCACGTCCACCTCGACCGGTCTTTCGTCGGCCACCAGCTCGATCACCTCGCTGTCCACCTCGACCTCGACCGCGATCGAAGCCGCGAAGACGCACTACTACAGCGTCAACGACGGTGGTGTGCAGCAAGCCAACTACAACAACAACGGCGCAACGGGCATCAACTCGCTCGCCGCCGGTGTCGCCGCCACTGCCGCGGGCGCCAGCAGCGTCGCCGTCGGCAATGCTGCAAACGCAGGCGGCGCAAGCGGCGTCGCCGTCGGCAATGCTGCGAATGCGAGCGCAAGCAACGCAGTCGCGATCGGCCCGAATGCCGTCGCGAGCAACGTCGGCAGCGTCGCGCTGGGCAGCGGCTCCACCACGGCCGCAGCCAACCCGACGCCTACCGGTACCGTCGGCGGCGTGACCAGCACATTCGCGGGCGGCAATCCGACGAGCGTGGTCAGTGTCGGCAGCTCGACCAACCAGCGCCAGGTCACGAACGTTGCGGCCGGCGCGATCTCCTCGGCCAGTACCGACGCAATCAACGGCTCGCAGCTCTTTGCAACCAATGTGGCCGTGGATTCGCTGTCGACGACGGTGTCGTCGTCCAGCAGCGCAATCTCGTCGCTGTCCACTGGCCTGAGTTCGACCAACAGTTCGGTCTCGTCGTTGTCGACTTCCACGTCGACTGGCCTCTCGTCGGCTAACAGCTCGATCACCTCGCTGTCGACCTCGACTTCGACTGGCCTCTCGTCGGCCAACAGCTCGATCACCTCGCTGTCGACTTCGACTTCGACGGGCCTCTCGTCGGCTAACAGCTCGATCACCTCGTTGTCGACTTCGACCTCGACCGGTCTCTCTTCGGCTAACAGCTCGATCACCTCGTTGTCGACTTCGACCTCGACCGGTCTCTCTTCGGCGAACAGCTCGATCACTTCGCTGTCGACCTCCACGTCGACGGGTCTGTCGTCGGCGAATAGCTCGATCACTTCGCTGTCCACGTCGACCTCGACGGGCTTGTCCTCGGCGAACAGCTCGATCACCTCGCTGTCGACCTCGACCTCGACCGGTCTCTCGTCGGCAAACAGCTCCATCGGTTCGCTGTCCACGGGCCTCAGCTCGACGAATAGCTCGGTGACATCGCTGTCGACCTCGACCTCGACCGGCTTGTCGTCGGCTAACAGCTCGATCACCTCGCTGTCGACCTCGACTTCGACTGGCCTCTCGTCGGCCAACAGCTCGATCGGTTCGCTGTCCACGGGTCTCAGCTCGACGAATAGTTCGGTGACATCGCTGTCGACCTCGACCTCGACCGGCTTGTCGTCGGCTAACAGCTCGATCACGTCGCTCTCGACTTCGACCTCGACGGGCCTGTCGTCGGCCAACAGCTCGATCACCTCGCTGTCGACTTCGACCTCGACCGGCCTCTCCTCGGCCAACAGCTCGATCACGTCGCTCTCGACTTCGACCTCGACGGGCCTGTCGTCGGCCAATAGCTCGATCAC
>NZ_SCNZ01000010.1:0-211974 GCF_005502655.1 Burkholderia sp. 4NA327C6
CGCATCGCACGACGATGCCGAAGCCGCATCGGACGCCCTGTCCGACTGACGGCATCGTCGTGCGATGCGTGCGTGCGGATCAGCGGATCACTGGTGCTCGGGCGGCCGGTTTCGACGTGGCCCGCGAAGCGGCGCAGGAAGCCGAGCAGGCGGCCGTCGCTGACGGTCAGGTCGTACCAGCCGTGGCTGCCGCGCAGATCCCAGTAGTCGTCGACCTGCTGGCCCGGCGCGAGGTCGAACGTGCGCGCGCGGCCGTGGTCGTACGCGTTCGTGACCTTGAGCCGCACGGCCTTGTGGCCGCGGTTCATCAGGCGCAGCGTGATGTTGCCGTTCGCGACGTCGTAGCCGTAGATCACCTCGGGATTCACGTTCGCGCTGCCGACGCCGGTCGCGAACGGGCCGCGGAAATGGCAGTAGAAGCCGTTCGGGCCGTACACGTCGAGGTCGTACAGGCCGAGCGACGCTGCGGCGCTCCACGTGTCGGCGATCCGCTTGCCGGCTTCGACCGTGTACGCCCACGGGCCGTCGAGGCGATTGCGCGACTGTACCTGGAACGCGGCGCCTGCCCGGCCCGTGTTCGCGAAGGTCAGCCGGAACAGGCCGTTCACCGATTCGACGCGGCCATGCACGAACAGCTCGTACGGCAGCGCGCGCGCCGGACGCAGCCCGGCCTCCTGCTTCGGCAGCTTCTGCAGCACTGGCGGCACCGGGATGTAGTCGGGATGGCGCAGCCGGTCAGGCGGCGCATAGCCGCTCGTGTCCGGCAGCGTCGGCCAGCCGGCATCGGCCGTCGCGAAATCGAACGCAGCGGTCAGGTCGCCGCACACCGTGCGGCGCCACGGCGAGATGTTGCCGGCCTTGACCGGGTATTGCGCGCCGAAACGCGCTTCGATGAATTGCAGCAGCGACGTGTGATCGTAGGTCTGCGAGCAGACCCAGCCGCCCTTCGTCCACGGCGACACGACGAGCATCGGCACGCGCGGCCCGAGCCCGTACGGGCCGGCCATGTGCGATGCGTCGCCGGGGAACACCTCGTTGGTCGTCGCGACCGTCGACAGCCCGTTGTCGCGCGACTGCGGCGCGAACGGCGGCGGCACGTGGTCGAAGAAGCCGTCGTTTTCGTCGTACGTGATGAAGAGCGCGGTCTTGCTCCACACCTCCGGATTCGACACGAGCACTTGCAGTACCTGTTCGATGTACCACGCGCCGTAGTTCGCCGGCCAGTTCGGATGCTCGGAATACGCTTCCGGCGCGCAGATCCACGACACCTGCGGCAGCGTGCCGTTCTTCACGTCCTGCTGCAGCACGTCGAACAGCGTGCCGCCCGCGCTGATGTTGGTGCCGGTGCGCGCCTTGTCGTACAGCGGCGTGCCGGGCAGCGCGTTGCGGTACTGGTTGAAGTAGAGCAGCGAGTTGTCGCCGTAGTTGCCGATGTACGGATTCTGCGTCCAGCCCCACGACCCGGCGGCGTTCAGGCCGGTGCCGACGTCCTGGTAGATCTTCCACGACACGCCGGCGTTCTCCAGCACTTCCGGATAGGTCGTCCAGCCGTAGCCCACTTCCTCGTTGCCGAGCACCGGGCCGCCGCCCGTGCCGTCGTTGCCGACGTAGCCGGTCCACATGTAGTAGCGGTTCGGGTCGGTCGAGCTCGGGATCGCGCAGTGGTACGCGTCGCAGATCGTGAACGCGTCGGCGAGCTGGTAGTGGAACGGGATGTCGTCGCGCTTCAGGTACGCCATCGTCGTGGTGCCCTTGTTCGGCACCCACTGGTCGTAGCGGCCCTTGTTCCAGGCGGCGTGCATGTCCTGCCAGCCGTGCGGCAGGTCCTGCAGGAACTGCAGGCCGAGCTTGTCCGCGCCCGGGTGGAACGGCAGCAGTTCGGCCGGGCCGACCGGCTGGTGGAACACCGACTTGCCGTTCGCGAGGCGCAGTGGACGCGGGTCACCAAAGCCGCGGACACCGCGCATCGTGCCGAAGTAGTGGTCGAACGAGCGGTTCTCCTGCATCAGGATCACGATGTGTTCGATATCGCGGATGGTGCCGGTGCGGCGGTTCGCGGGAATCGCAAGCGCATCGCGAATCACCGGGGGGAACAGGTTCAGCGCGGCGGCGCCGGCGGTGCCGGCAGCGACGCGCAGGAAGTCACGACGGTTCGATCGGGTCATGGTCGTTATCGTGTGATAAAGGGGGGAGCCGATTGGCAGGACCTGCTGGAAGGGCGCGCCCGGGTCGCAGGATGCGGCTGCGCCGGATGGTGCCGCCGCGAGCATAGCGAGGAATCGGTGTCATTCATGTGAAGTCCGGAAACGTTTGCATTCGTGTCGAAGCGATATCGAAGCGGCGTGAGGACATCCATTCGCAGCAGTCGCGGTGCGGCAGGGATGAGGCGGGAATGCGGTGCGGCGCGGGAGGCGCACCGGTGAAGCGGAGGGGAGATGCCGGCGTGTCAGGCGTCCGTGACCCACGCGCCGAACCATTCGCTCGGGCGCGCGATTTCGTCCTGCGCGGCGACGAGTTCGAGCTCGTAGCGGCGCGCATCGTAGGTGGCCTTCACGACCGCATGCACGGCCGCGAGCGTGTGCTCGAACGCCGCGCGCACGGAGTCGCCGCGCAGCCGGCATGCGACGAAGATCGCGCTGGTCAGGTCGCCGACGCCGACCGGATGGCGCGGAAACGCATACAGCGGGCGCTGGCCGATCCACGCTTCGGTTTCGGTGACCGCGAGCATGTTGAAACGATCGGCGGGGCTGTTGCGGTCGTGCAGGTGCTTGACGAGGATGATCTGCGGGCCGCGGCGGATCAGCGAGCGGCAAGCTTCGACGGCTTCGGCGACGGTTTCGATGCGCCGCCCGGCGAGCTTCTGCAGTTCGGTGTGGTTCGGTGACATGCCGTCCGCGAGCGCCGGCATTTCCTGGACGATGAACTCCTCGACGCCGGGCTCGGGCCGGATGCCGCCCGTCTGGCCCATCGCCGGATCGCAGAAGTACCACGCGTTCGGGTTCATCGCCTTCACCGAGCGGACGATCTCGACAGCCGCACGCGCCTGCGGCGGCGAGCCGAGGAACCCGGACAGCACGGCGTCGCAGCGCTTGAGTGCGCCGATCGCGGCGATGCCGTCGACGAGCTGCTCCATCTTCGCGGCATCGATCGCGCTGCCGGCCCAGTGACCGTACTGCATGTGATTCGACAA
Source organism: Burkholderia sp. 4NA327C6 (assembly GCF_005502655.1). Lineage (NCBI taxonomy): Bacteria > Pseudomonadati > Pseudomonadota > Betaproteobacteria > Burkholderiales > Burkholderiaceae > Burkholderia > Burkholderia sp. 4NA327C6. The sequence goes on from NZ_SCNZ01000010.1 coordinate 3,191, forward strand.
CTGCACGGTATTGAGCGGCCAGACGTTGACGCCGAGGCGCTGCATCGGGAACACGGCCGCACTGTTGCCGGCATGGCCGTAGATGACGTGCGACTGAATGCTGAGGACGTTTTTCATGGGAATCGCCTGCACGCGTTTCAGGGTCACGTCACACGATACCCGAGTTCGTCGCGCGCGCGGAAGTCGCGCGGCCCCGGAGTGTTGCGCGCCGTCGTCAGCGCGACCGCGTAGAATCGCGGGGCGCGAGGCGGCCCGGCCGCCCGCGTGCGTCTCCAATCACCGTGATCGCCATGCTTTCGATTCGCAAGATGTTGTTCGTCGCGCGCGCTGCCGTGCTCGGCGCGGGTGTCGCCGTTGCGTGCGCCCTGCCTGCCATGGCCGCCGCCGCATCGCCCGCCGGCAACGACGGGCCCGTGTATGGCCCGCGCCTGGAAGGGTTCACCTATCCGGCGCCCGTGCATCTCTACACGTTCGTGTCACAGCGCGAAACCCTCGAGATGGCCTACCTCGACGTGCAGCCGGCACACCCGAACGGCCGCACCGTCGTGCTGCTGCACGGGAAGAACTTCTGCGCGGCGACCTGGGAGGACACGATCGGCGTGCTGAGCCGCGCCGGCTATCGCGTGATCGCGCCGGACCAGATCGGCTTCTGCAAGTCGTCGAAGCCCGATCGCTACCAGTACAGCTTCCAGCAGCTCGCACGCAATACGCACGCGCTGCTCGAAGCGGTGGGGGTGAAGTCGGCGACGATCGTCGGCCACTCGACGGGCGGGATGCTCGCGATGCGCTACGCACTGATGTATCCGAAGGCGACCGACCAGCTCGTGCTCGTGAACCCGATCGGCCTCGAGGACTGGAAGGCGCTCGGCGTGCCGCCGCTGCCGGTCGACTACTGGTATGCGCGCGAACTGAAGACCACGGCCGACGGCATCCGCCGCTACGAGCAGGGCACGTACTACGCGGGCAAGTGGTCGCCGTCGTACGAGCGCTGGGTGCAGATGCTGGCCGGGATGTACCGTGGCGCCGGTCGCGACGCGGTCGCATGGAACTCCGCGCTGATCTACGACATGATCCTCACGCAGCCGGTGGTCTATGAACTCGGCGCGATCCGCGTGCCGACGCTGCTGATGATCGGCGACAAGGACACGACCGCGATCGGCAAGGACGTTTCGCCGCCCGACGTGCATGCGAAGCTCGGCCGCTACCCGGAACTCGCGAAGCGCACGCAGGCGGCGATTCCCGGCGCGCAACTCGTCGAGTTCCCGGCGCTCGGGCACGCGCCGCAGATCCAGGATCCGGACGCGTTCCACAAGGCGCTGCTCGACGGGCTGGAGGCCGTGCGCCCGCAGTGATGCGGGGCCGGCCGCGGGCGGCCCGGGCGTGCGCCGTCAGCGCGTTTCGCTCGCGAGCTCGTCGCGGATCTGCGCGGTCAATTCGAACGAGCGCAGCCGTGCCGCGTGATCGTAGATCTGTGCGGTGACGATCAGCTCGTCGGCGCCCGTCTGCGCGATGCGGTCGCGCAGCTTGTCGCGCACCGTGTCGCGCGAGCCGACGGCGGCGAACGACAGCGAATGCGCAACCGTCGCGAGTTCGAGCTCGTTCGCCTCGAGCGCGTCGACCGGCGGCGGCAGCTTGCCCGGCGTGCCGCGCCGCAGGTTGATGAACTGCTGCTGCAGCGACGTGAACAGGCGCCGCGCCTCGTCGTCGGTGTCGGCGACGAACACGTTGACGCCGACCATCGCATGCGGCTTCGGCCATGCGTCCGACGGCCGGTACTGCGCACGATAGATCTCGAGCGCGCGCATCAGGTAATCCGGCGCGAAGTGCGAAGCGAACGCGAACGGCAGCCCGAGCATCGCGGCGAGCTGGGCGCTGAACAGGCTCGAGCCGAGCAGCCACACGGGCACGTCGAGCCCTGCGCCGGGCACCGCGCGCACGCGCTGGCCGGGCACCGGCTCCGCGAAGTAGCGCTGCAGTTCGGCGACATCATCCGGAAACGAATCGGCGCTGCCGATCAGGTCGCGGCGCAGCGCGCGCGACGTGGTCTGGTCGGTGCCGGGCGCGCGGCCGAGGCCGAGGTCGATGCGCCCCGGATACAGCGACGCGAGCGTGCCGAACTGCTCGGCGATCACGAGCGGTGCGTGATTGGGCAGCATGATGCCGCCCGACCCGACCCGGATCGTCCGCGTGGCGCCCGCGACATGGCCGATCACGACGGCCGTCGCCGCGCTCGCGATGCCGGGCATGTTGTGATGCTCGGCGAGCCAGTAGCGCCGGTAACCCCAGCGTTCCGCATGCTGCGCGAGATCGACGGTATTGCGGAATGCCTGGGAAGCGTCGGCGCCGGCCGGAATGGGGGCGAGATCGAGTACGGAAAACGGAGTCATCGGATGGCCTTCGAAAGGGGCGCGCGCGGTGATGCGCTGACGCAACAAATGCCAAGGATTTTGCCAAAGGGTTCCGGAACGTGCTGGAGGCGGCCCGATACCCATGCGCCTTTCAGGGGTGCCGGGTCGAATTCGGTGATCGTTGCAAAAATCAATCTAATCGCCGATTAATTACCGATCTTTACGTCGATTGGGCGTGAATCCGCATCGACGTACAAATTTGCACGAAACGTTTGATTTTCAAGACTGCAATACGCCTGCAAACCGCTTACGCTAATGTCGACGCGGATGCAGCCAAATGGTTCGCAGTCTGCGCAGCTTTGCCGGAATTGCACCAGTCCGTTTCTCGTAGTGCCGAGCGCAGGGTGCCGCAGGCTGCTAAAATCCGGCGCCTGCCCATGTTGTGCCGAAGGTAGCCATACGCGTCTTCCCGTATCCCGTCCGGGTGTCGCGCGGAAATGCACCACGCGAAGCCGGGCATGGCCATACCCACAGGATGGGTCGAGCCTCCCTCATACACAGACGCTGCTGGAACAAGGAGTCGGGTCGTGCCCGCGTTCGCCGTTGCCGGAATACCGAATCACGCTCAATCACGCTCACGCGTTCTCCATGGCGTTCAGGTCGCCGGGAGGCGTCGCGCATGACGGCAACCGCAACGATGCTCGACTGGCTCCTGATCGTCTTCACGCTGGCTGCGGCCGGCTATGCGCTCGTCGCGGCGTTCGCGCCGCGGCCGCGTACGCCGCGCACGGCCGCGCGCGACGGCTTCGAGCCGGTCAGCGTGCTCAAGCCGCTGTGCGGCGCGGAGCCGCACCTGTACGAAAACCTCTCGACGTTCTGCGAGCAGCGCCATCCGCGGTATGAAGTGCTGTTCGGCGTCGCATCGGCGGCCGATCCGGCGATTGCCGTGGTCGAACGGCTGCGCGCCGATTATCCCGAGTGCGACATCACGCTCGTGGTCGATGCGCGCGTGCACGGCAAGAACCTGAAGGTCAGCAACCTGATCAACCTCGCCGAGCGCGCGAAGTACGGCCGCATCGTGATCGCGGACAGCGACATCGCGGTGAAGCCCGACTATCTGGAGCGCGTGACGGCGCCGCTCGCCGACGTGTCGGTCGGTGTCGTCACGTGCCTGTATCATGCGCGCAGTGTCGGCGGGTTCTGGACGCGGATCGGCGCGCAGTTCGTCGACGCATGGTTCGCGCCGTCGGTCCGGATCACGCACCTCGGCCGCTCGAGCCGCTTCGGCTTCGGCGCCACGCTCGCGTTGACGCGCGACACGCTCGACCGGATCGGCGGCTTTCCCGCGCTGAAGGACGAACTGGCCGACGATTTCTGGCTGGCCGAGCTGCCGCGCCGCCTCGGGCGACGCACCGTGCTGTCGGAGGTCGAGGTCGCGACCGACGTGATCGAGCCGTCGTTCGGGCCGCTGTGGCACCGCGAGACGCGCTGGCTGCGCACGATCCGCTCGCTGAACCCGGCCGGCTTCGCGTTCCTGTTCATTACGTTTACCGTGCCGTGGCTCGCAATCGGCGCGACGCTCGCGCTGCGCCTCGACGGCACCTTCGCCGGCTCGCTGGCGGGCTGGGCGGCCGTGGTGGGCGCGTTCGGGCGGCTCGTGCTGCACGCGCGCGGCGAGGACGGCTGGCGCGCGTTCTGGCGCGACCTGCCGCTCGTCGCGGTGCGCGACACGCTGCTGGCGCTCGAATGGCTCGTGGCCGCGTTCGGCACGCATGTGGTGTGGCGCGGTGCGAGGATGACGGTCGTCGGCGGCGAACGTGCGGCGGCGGCAGTGGAAGCAGTGGACGGCCGCTAGGGCCGTTCCGACCGAACCCGGCCCGAGGGCCGAGACGCGCTGCGCGGCGAGTCCGCGCGGCGCGACATGACAGAGAGGCGGGCGCCGGCAGGGCGGCCCGCGGTTTTTTGACTGAATCGTTGTGACGAATCGAACTATGCAGGCTACCGGAGCATTCATGAAAACGCTGTTCTTGCAGGCCCCTTCGTATGACGGCTTCGACGGCGGAGCCGGCTCGCGCTACCAGGCAAAGCGCGAAATCCGTTCCTTCTGGTATCCGACGTGGCTCGCGCAGCCGGCCGCGCTCGTGCCGGGCAGCCGCGTCGTCGACGCACCGGCCGACGGCCTGTCGGTCGAGGAAACGCTGAAGATCGCGAACGACTACGACCTCGTGATCATCCACACGAGCACGCCGTCGTTCCCGACCGACGCGATGTTCGCGCAGGACCTGAAGAAGATGAAGCCGTCGATGCTGGTCGGCATGGTCGGCGCGAAGGTGATGGTCGATCCGCACAACTCGCTCACGGCGAGCGAGGCAATCGACTTCGTATGCCGCGAGGAATTCGACTACACCTGCAAGGAAATCGCCGAGGGCAAGCCGTTCCCGGAGATCAAGGGCTTGAGCTGGCGCGCGAAGGACGGCTCGATCGAGCACAACGAAGCGCGTCCGATCCTCGAGAACATGGACGAACTGCCGTTCGTCGCGCCCGTCTACAAGCGCGACCTGAAGATCGACAACTACTTCATCGGCTACCTGAACTATCCGTACGTGTCGATCTACACGGGCCGCGGCTGCAAGTCGCGCTGCACGTTCTGCCTGTGGCCGCAGACGGTCAGCGGCCATCGCTACCGCACGCGCTCGGTCGAGAACGTGCTCGCGGAAGCGAAGTGGATCCGCGACAACATGCCGGAAGTGAAGGAACTGATGTTCGACGACGACACCTTCACCGACGACCTGCCGCGCGCCGAAGCGATCGCCATCGGCCTGGGCAAGCTCGGCATGACGTGGTCGTGCAACGCGAAGGCGAACGTGCCGTACAAGACGCTGAAGGTCATGAAGGAAAACGGCCTGCGCCTGCTGCTGGTCGGCTTCGAATCCGGCGACGACCAGATCCTCGTGAACATCAAGAAAGGCGTGCGCACCGATTTCGCGCGCCGCTTCAGCGCGGACTGCAAGAAGCTCGGCATCAAGATCCACGGCACCTTCATCCTCGGCCTGCCGGGCGAGACGCAGGAGACCATCAAGAAGACGATCGAGTACGCGAAGGAAATCAATCCGCACACGATCCAGGTGTCGCTCGCCGCGCCGTATCCGGGCACGACGCTCTACAAGCAGGCCGTGGAAAACGGCTGGATGGAAGAGAACAAGACCATCAACCTGGTCAGCAAGGAAGGCGTGCAGCTCGCCGCGATCGGCTATGAACACCTGTCGCGCGACGAGATCTATCACCATCTCGAGCAGTTCTATCGCCAGTTCTATTTCCGCCCGTCGAAGATCTGGGAAATCGTCCGCGAGATGCTGACGAGCTGGGACATGATGAAGCGCCGTCTGCGCGAAGGCGTCGAGTTCTTCCGCTTCCTGCGCGCGCACGAGGCCTGATTCGTGGCGACGCAGCCGGCGGCGCGGGCGCTGATCTTCACCGCGGACGACTTCGGGCTGCACCCGCGCGTCAACGCGGCGGTCGAGCGCGCGCACCGCGACGGCGTGCTGAACGCCGCCAGCCTGATGGTCGGCGCGCCGGCGGCGCAAGATGCGATCGACCGCGCGCGGCGGCTGCCGTCGCTCGCGGTCGGCCTGCATCTGGTGCTCGCGGACGGGCCGGCCACGCTGCCCGCGCATGAGGTTCCCGCGCTCGTAGGCCCCGACGGGCGGTTCGGCGATGCGATGGCGAAGGACGGCTGTCGCTTCTTCTTCCTGCCGCACGTGCGGGCGCAGCTGCGCCGCGAGATTCGCGCGCAGTTCGACGCGTTCGCGGCGAGCGGGCTGCCGCTCGACCACGTGAACGCGCACAAGCATTTCCATCTGCATCCGACCGTGCTGTCGATGATCATCGAGATCGGCCGCGACTACGGGCTGCGCGCGGTGCGGCTGCCGTACGAGACCAGCGCGCCCGCGCTGCTCAAGCCGTGGATCGCGCTCGTGCGCGCACGGCTCGACCGTGCCGGACTTGCGCACAACGACTACGTGGTCGGCATCGAGCATACGGGCGCGATGGACGAGGCCGTGCTGCTCGACGCGCTCGCCAAGCTGCCGCCGGGCGTCGGCGAGATCTACTGCCATCCGGCCGAGGCCGGCGACGGCCCGATCACGCCGACGATGGCCGGCTACCGTCCGGTGGACGAACTCGATGCGCTGCTGTCGCCGCGCGTCGCGGCCGCGCTGAAGGCCGCGGGCGTCGCGACCGGCGGCTTTGCCGACGTGTTCGGCCAGGCCGCCGCACGACGCGGCGCGCCGGCGTCGCGCGCACCGGGAGCGCAGCCGTCATGACCAAGTGGATCAAATGGCTCGGCTGGCCGCTCGGCATCGGCATCCTGCTCGCGCTGGGGCTGCACGAAGGCATCGGCGACGTGTCGCAGATGCTCGCGCGCGCCGGTTATGCGTTGCTGTGGCTCGTGCCGTTCCATGCGCTGCCGCTGCTGCTCGACGCCTACGCGTGGCACCTGCTGCTCGACAAGCGCTCGTCGCTGCCGTTCCTGTGGTGGATCGCGACCGTGCGCGAAGCGGTGAACCGGCTGCTGCCCGTGGTCGGGATCGGCGGCGAGCTGGTCGGCATCCGGCTCGCGCGCTGGCAGGTGCCGGACGCGAGCCGCGTGACGGCATCGGTGATCGTCGAGGTGCTCGTGACGATCGTCGTCCAGTATGCGTTCGCGGCGCTCGGCCTCGTGCTGCTGCTCGCGACGACGGACAACATGGGCGGCGGCACGATCGGCCTCGCGCTGCTGCTCACGCTGCCGCTGCCGGTGCTCGGCGTCGTGCTGATGCGCCGCGGCGGGATCTTCCATGCGATCGAGCGTTTCGCGGGCCGCCTGCTCGGCGATTCGCACCGGCTGCTGCAGGGCGTCGACGGCAAGCGGCTCGATGCCGACATCGACGGGCTGATGTCGCGCACGGGCCTGCTGTTCAGCGCATTCTTCTGGCAACTGGGCGGCTACGTGCTCGGCGCGCTCGAAATCTACTGGGCGCTCGCGCTGCTCGGCCATCCGGTGTCGATCGGCGGCGCGATCGCGATCGAGGCGATGACGCAGGCCGTGCGCCATGCGGCGTTCATGGTGCCGGGCGGCCTCGGCGTGCAGGAGGCGACCGTCGTGCTGCTCGCGCAGATGTTCGGCGTCGACCGCGAGACGGCACTGTCGCTCGCGCTGGTCAAACGCGGCCGCGAGGTGCTGTTCGGCTGCCTGGCGCTCGGTTCGTGGCAACTGGCCGAACTCGTGCGTACGCGGCGCCGCGTCGGTGCGCCGCCGGCCGTGCCGCGCGCGCCGCAAGCGCAGCGCCGCGTGGCCGAGACCGAAACCGAAACCGAAACGATGCATTGATCACGAGACGGGCCGCGCGCCCGTCTCGCGCTTTTGGCGTCGCACGGGTATCCTTGCCGCGTGTTTTCTCGACGCGCATTTCTTCCGATGAATTTCCGTTTCCGGCTGCTTCCCGTGACGATGCTGGCCGCCGCGCTGGCGCTGACCGGCTGCGACGACAAGCAAGGCAACCTCGACGTGCAACGTATCAGGGATTTCTTCAACGCGATCAAGCCCGCGCCGCTGCTGCTGAAGGGGCTGAAGGTCGGCGAATCGACCGAGGCCGACGTGCGCGGCACGATGGGCAAGCCCGAGACCGAGCGCGACTTCACCGACGGCTCGAAGCGGCTCGAATACCCGCGCGGCCCGATGGGCAACCAGACGTGGTTCGTCGACCTCGACGCGAACGGCCGCTACACGGGCGCGACACAGGTGCTGACCGCCGAGAATTTCGCGAAGGTGCGCCCGGGCATGAACGAGGACGAGGTTCGGCGCCTGCTCGGCAAGCCCGGCGACATCGCGCAGTATCCGCTCAAGCCCGAGATCGTCTGGAGCTGGCGCTGGCTCGAGGACGGCGTCAACACCGACGCATTCTTCAACGTCCATTTCGGCCCGGACGGGCTTGTCTATACGACTTCGCGCTCCGACATCCTGAAAGGGCGGTAAGCGCAGCCGCAGCCGTCTTCGGCGCTATATCGAAAAAGCGACCGGAAAATTGCAAAAAGTCCGCTTCCCTGCACGTTATCCGGTTGTCAGGGAGCGGCTTTTTTCCTTTTGAAACAGCGATGTAGGCCGGAGTTGCAAATGGTGGAACGGATTGTTGCGACGCAGCAATCGCGTATCAGGTGATTTGAGACAATCAATTTCGCTTGCGACTATCCGCGTCAGCCCGGCGCGGGACAGGCAGACGCGTCGGCATCCATTCCAACTCTGGAGACGCGCGTGTTCCTTTACGGCTTTGGTCCTGTCCTCTGGGCCGGCACCGTGCAGACCATCGAGCTGTCGGTGCTGTCGCTCGCCACTGCGGTGGCGCTGGGGCTGATCGGCGCGGTGGCGAAGCTGTCGCACAACCGGGTGCTGCGAGCGATCGCGACCGGCTATACGACGCTGATCCGCTCGGTGCCCGATCTCGTCCTGATGCTGCTGTTGTTCTACAGCATCCAGATCTGGCTGAACCAGTTCACCGACTTCGTCGGCTGGAACCAGATCGACATCGACCCGTTCGTGGCCGGCGTGCTGACGCTCGGCTTCATCTACGGCGCGTACTTCACCGAGACGTTCCGCGGCGCGTTCCTGTCGGTGCCGCGTGGCCAGCTCGAAGCCGGTGCGGCTTACGGGATGAGCGGCGCGCGCGTGTTCGCGCGGATCATGTTTCCTCAGATGATGCGCTTTGCGCTGCCCGGGATCGGGAACAACTGGCAGGTGCTCGTGAAGGCCACCGCGCTGGTGTCGATCATCGGCCTCGCGGACGTCGTGAAGGCCGCGCAGGACGCCGGCAAGAGCACGTTCAACATGTTCTTCTTCATCCTCGTCGCGGCGCTGATCTATCTCGCGATCACGACCGTTTCCAACCTCGTGCTGATCCAGCTCGAGAAGCGTTATTCCATGGGCGTGCGGCACGCAGAACTATGATCGAGATTCTCCAGGAATTCGGCCAGGCGTTCCTTTACTGGGACGGCCAGCGCCTCTCCGGCCTCGCGGTGACGCTGTGGCTGCTCGTCGCGTCGATTTCGCTCGGCTTCGTGTGCGCGGTGCCGCTCGCGGTTGCGCGCGTGTCGAAGAACAAGTGGGTATCGACGCCGGTGCGGTTCTACACGTACGTGTTTCGCGGTACGCCGCTCTACGTGCAGTTGCTGCTGCTGTACACGGGCATGTACAGCCTCGAGTTCGTGCGTTCGCACTCGCTGCTCGACGCGTTCTTCCGCAGCGGCTTCAACTGCGCGATTCTCGCGTTCGCGCTGAACACCTGCGCGTACACCACGGAGATCTTCGCGGGTGCGATCCGTGCGATTCCGCACGGTGAAGTGGAGGCTGCGCGGGCGTACGGGATGTCGCCGTTCACGATGTACCGCCGGGTGATCCTGCCGTCGGCGCTGCGCCGCGCGCTGCCGCTGTACAGCAACGAGGTGATCCTGATGCTGCACGCGACGACCGTCGCGTTCACGGCGACCGTGCCGGACATTTTGAAGGTCGCGCGCGACGCGAATTCCGCGACCTACATGGCGTTCCAGTCGTTCGGGATCGCCGCGCTGATCTATCTTGCGGTATCGTTCGCACTCGTCGCGGCGTTTCGTCGCGCGGAGCGCCACTGGCTTGCGTATCTCGCAGCCGCCCGTCATTGAATCACTTCGAGGAGAGCCAGTTGGCCGAGATCACTCAAACGAGCGCTGCCGCTTCCACCAAGCTTGCCGCGGTCGACATTCACAAGCGCTACGGTGACAATGAAGTGCTCAAGGGCGTATCGCTGAACGCGAAGGCCGGCGACGTCATCAGCATCATCGGCGCGAGCGGCTCGGGCAAGAGCACGTTCCTGCGCTGCATCAATTTTCTCGAACGGCCGAATGCGGGGCAGATCGTCGTCGACGGCGAGGCCGTGCGCACGAAGACCGACCGCGCCGGTGCGCTCGAAGTCGCCGATCACAAGCAGTTGCAGCGCATTCGCACCAAGCTCGCGATGGTGTTCCAGCACTTCAACCTCTGGGCGCACATGAACGTGCTCGAGAACGTGATGGAAGCGCCGGTGCACGTGCTCGGCATTTCGAAGAAGGAAGCCGAGGAGCGGGCGCGCGAGTACCTGGAGAAGGTCGGCTTGCCGCCGCGCGTCGAAAAGCAGTATCCGTCGCATCTTTCGGGCGGCCAGCAGCAGCGCGTGGCGATTGCACGGGCGCTTGCGATGCATCCGGACGTGATGCTGTTCGACGAGCCGACCTCGGCGCTCGACCCGGAGCTCGTGGGCGAAGTGCTGAAGGTGATGCAGAAGCTGGCGGAAGAAGGCCGCACGATGATCGTCGTCACGCACGAGATGGGTTTCGCGCGCAACGTGTCGAACCACGTGATGTTCCTGCACCAGGGACGGACCGAGGAAGAGGGCGATCCGAAGGAAGTGCTGGTGCGCCCGCAGAGCGAGCGGCTGAAGCAGTTCCTGTCCGGCAGCCTCAAGTAACGCGACAGGGCAGGTTTCAACGTGGTACCGGTGTCTCGTCCCGCAGGCGCCACCCGCACGACGCAGGTGGCGATCGTTGCATTGCCGCCCGTGTCGATGTCGGGCGTGGGTCCGATCGTCGATGCGCTGAACCTCGCGAACGAGATCGACGGGCGGCTGCTGTATCGGTGGCAGGTGTGTTCGTGGGACGGGCGGCCCGTGCCGCTCGCCGGCGGTGCGCAATGGCACGCCGATGCGGCGTTCAACGACGCGATCGCGTGTGACTGGGTGATCGTCGTGTCGGAGCGGTTTCAGCAGTTTGCCGACTATCGGTTGTTTCTCGCGAGCCTCGCGAGGGTGGGGCAGCGCACGCCTGTCGTCACCGGGATTCATCATGGCGTATGGTGGCTTGCGATGGCCGGGCAGCTTTCCGGATATCGCGTCAGCGTGAACTGGGAGACGTATCAGCAGTTCGCCGAACAGTTCGAGCGGTCGATCGTCACGCAGCAGATCTTCGAGATCGATCGCGATCGGGCGACCTGTGCCGGGGGGCAGGCTACCGTTGATTTCATGCTGGCCATGATTGGCCGGGAACATGGGCCGGACCTCGCCGAGAGGATCGCCGATGCGCTCGGGGCCGGGACTTTGCGAAGTGGAGAGGAGCGGCAGCGGATTCCTTTTGTTACTGCGCCGGGCGAGCGGCATCCTCGGTTGAATGATGCCTTGCTGTTGATGGAAGCCAATGTCGAGGATCCGCTGACCACCGATGAGATCGCCGAGCTCGTTGGCGTTTCACGCCGGCAACTGGAGCGGCTCTTTCGGCAGTATCTCGGGGCGATGCCGTCCAAGTATTACCTCAATCTTCGGTTGCTCAAGGCTCGCACGCAGTTGCAGCGGACCAGCAAGTCGGTTGTGCAGGTTTCTCTCGCTTGCGGGTTTTCTTCTGCTGCGCATTTTTCTAATGCCTACCGTGAGCGGTTTGGCGTGACGCCTCGGGAAGATCGACGGGCATGGCTCGAGAAGCAGACCGGCGGCGGCGGTGAGCCACGTGGTGGCGCGCTTGTCGAGCGCGGGGCGAAGGATTGATTTTGGTTCTTGGTGGTTCGTCTGCGTTTGACGTGAAGCACCTGTGATCGTATCGGTCTATTAGCGTCGCCCCTGCGCGGGGCGGCGGTTACTTTTCTTTGTCTTGCCAAAGAAAAGTAACCAAAAGAAAGGCGCCCGGAGAACGCATGACTTCCCGGTGCCATGGCACTCGGAGTGGATCGCGCCTAAGTGTCCGCGCCAGGCCAGAACGCGGAGTGGTTCGAGCAATAGTTCTGACACCTCCCCCTACCCGACAGAGCGGTATACCGCCCGCTAGCTCCATCCTCGCTACGCTCGGCTGAAAGGTACTTCACGTCACGTTGCATGCGCTCTCATGCTTTTGCCCGCAATACAGTAGCGGACCAGGCTCTCTCTTTGCTCACACCATTCATACCTATCGGACTGCTTGCCATCGGCGAGTGTTCGATAAGGTCGTGAGTGCTGCGTCCCTTTTTCCTGACGAACGATGGCACGCCTTGATTCGTGGAATTCGGGGTGCTTGTTGGTGATTGCTGGAACTGATTGACCTGGAGCGCTACTGGAGGGGGTGTCCCTGTCGGCCGAGCGAAGCGAGGGCGGAGCTAGCGGGCGGTATACCGCTTTGTCGGGTAGGGGGAGGTGTCAGAACCATTGCTCGAACCACTCCGCGTTCGTGACTGGCGCGGACACTTAGGCGCGATCCACTCCGAGTGCCATGGCACCGGGAAGTCATGCGTTATCCGGGCGCCTTTCTTTTGGTTACTTTTCTTTGGCAAGACAAAGAAAAGTAACCGCCGCCCCGCGCAGGGGCGACGCTAATAGACCGACAAGATCACAGGTGCTTCACGCAAAAACGAAAAGCGCACCACCAAAAAGCCTCAAAATACCGACACCCAACCAATCAGCCCGCGCCCGAAAGGGCAAAAACAAAGCGCGCTATCCGCTTCCGATAGAACCCGTCGCAATTCCGCAAGACGCTTGCGTCACCCTTACCTAAACTTGATCCTGTTGAACCCTCTTACGAAACCGAAAGGAACGACCATGACGACCTCGACCGTGACCCGCCAGACATTCGACGAAGTGATGGTGCCGGTATTTTCCCCCGCGCCGTTCGTGCCGGACCGTGCAGAGGGCTCCCGCGTGTGGGACACGGCCGGCCGCGAGTACATCGACTTCGCGTGCGGCATCGCGGTCACGTCGCTGGGCCACGGCCACCCGGAACTGCTGAAAGTCCTGGACGAACAAGGCCGCAAGCTCTGGCACATCGGCAACGGCTACACGAACGAGCCGGTGCTGCGCCTCGCGAAACGCCTCGAATCGCTGACCTTCGCCGACCGCGCGTTTTTCGCGAACTCCGGCGCGGAAGCGAACGAAGCCGCCCTGAAACTCGCACGCCGCGTCGCATTCGACCGCCACGGCGCCGACAAATATGAAATCGTGTCGTTCGTCCAGTCGTTCCACGGCCGCACGTTCTTCACGGTCAGCGTCGGCGGCCAGCCGAAGTACTCGGAAGGCTTCGGCCCCGTGCCGGAAGGCATCAAGCACCTGCCGTTCAACGACATCGAAGCCGCCAAGGCCGCGATCGGCCCGCAAACCTGCGCGGTGATCGTCGAGCCGGTGCAGGGCGAAGGCGGCGTGATCCCGGCCGATCCGGCCTTCCTGAAGGCGCTGCGCGAAGCGTGCGACGCGAACGGCGCGCTGCTGATTTTCGACGAAGTGCAAACGGGCGTCGGCCGCACGGGCCAGTTCTACGCCTATATGGATTCCGGCGTCACGCCGGACATCCTGACGACCGCCAAGGCGCTCGGCAACGGCTTCCCGATCGGCGCGATGCTGACGACGAACGAACTGGCCGCGCACTTCAAGGTCGGCGTGCACGGCACGACTTACGGCGGCAACCCGCTCGCATCGGCAATCGCCGACAAGGTCGTCGAACTGATCAGCGACCCGGCACTGCTCGAAGGCGTTCGTGAACGCAGCGTGCGCCTGAAGGGCGCGCTCGAGCGCATCAACGCGCGCTTCGGCATCTTCAAGGACGTGCGCGGCAAGGGCCTGCTCGTCGGCGCCGAACTCACCGCCGCATTCGACGGCCGCGCGAAGGACTTCGTCACCGCCGCCGCCGAGAACGGCCTGATCATGCTGATCGCCGGCCCGAACGTGCTGCGCTTCGTCCCGTCGCTCGTGATCCCGTTCGACCAGCTCGACGAAGGCATGAAGCGCTTCGAGAAGGCAGTCGAGCAGGTGCTCGCGGCCCAGGAAGCCACCGCGCGCTGATCGGCGCACTCATCGCAGACAGGAACGACGATGCTATTTGTTCGCCCCGGCAAACTCACGGATCTCGATGCGCTCGCGCACATGGCGCGCACCGCGCAGCCGGTCCTGCACTCGCTGCCGCACGACCGCGCGGCGCTCGAAGCGCGCGTGGCGCTCTCCGAGGATTCGTTTCGCGCGGACGTCGACTTCGCCGGCGAGGAGTTCTACCTCTTCGTGCTCGAGGATTCGTCGACGGGCAAGCTGCTCGGCACGGCGAGCATCGTGGCCGCGGCCGGCTACTCGGAACCGTTCTACGCGTTCCGCAACGACGCCTTGATCCACGCGTCGCGCGAGCTGCACGTGAACCGCAAGATCCACGCGCTCACGATGTCGCACGAGCTGACCGGCAAGAGCCGGCTGGCGGGCTTCTACGTCGATCCGTCGCTGCGCGGCGACGCGGCCGCGCACCTGATCTCGCGTGCGCGGATGATGTACATCGCCGCGAACCGCCGCCGCTTCACGCCGGAAGTGTTCACGCTGCTGCTCGGCGTGAGCGACGGCAACGGCGCATCGCCGTTCTGGGAAGCGGTGGGGCGCAAGTTCTTCGGCCGCGACTTCACCGACGTCGACATCGCGTCGGGCGGCCGCAGCCGGACCTTTATCGCGGAAGTGATGCCGGCATACCCGCTCTACGTGCCGCTGCTGCCGGAAGCCGCGCAGCGCGTGCTCGGCGAGCCGAACGAATCGGCGCTGCTCGCCTACGACATCCATCTCGAGGAAGGCTTCGAGCCCGACCGCTTCGTCGACATCTTCGACGCGGGCCCGGTGCTGACCGCGCAGGTCGACCGTACCGCGTGCGTGAAGCAGGGCGCCGAGCGCATCGTGCACGAGGCCGCGCACCAGCAGGGCGATGTGGCGTACATGGTGTCGACGGGCAGCGGCGAATCGTTCCGCTGCGTGCTGGCCGACCTGCCGGGCGATGCGGACGATGCGCGGGGCGCCCATGCACCGCTGGCCGGCGACGTGCGCGCGGTGCTCGATGTGAAGGATGGCGATGTCGTGCGCTGCGTGCCGCTGCACCGCCGCGACGATGAAGATTTGAAGGGAGACGCAGCATGATCGTCGTTCGGGTCGTACAAACGGGCGACGTCGACGCGCTCGTGTCGCTCGCGAAGGAAACCGGGCCGGGCCTGACCACGTTCAAGCCCGACCGCGACGCGCTCGCCGCGCGCATCGAGCGCACGCGCCGCACGCTCGCGGGCGAGGCGGCGGCCGGCGAGGCCGGCTACTTCTTCGTGATGGAAGAATCGAAGACGGGCGACATCGCGGGCGTGTGCGGGATCGAGACGCAGGTCGGCCTCGAACAGCCGTTCTACAACTACCGCGTGAGCACGGTCGTGCATGCGAGCCAGGAGCTCGGCGTGTGGACGCGGATGTCCGCGCTGAACATTTCGCACGACCTGACCGGTTACGCGGAAGTGTGCTCGCTGTTCCTGAGCCCGCGCTATCGCACGGGCGGCGTGGGCGGCCTGCTGTCGCGCTCGCGCTTCATGTTCATCGCGCAGTTCCGCGAACGCTTTCCGGAACGCATCTGCGCGGAATTGCGCGGCCACTTCGACGAGGACGGCACGTCGCCGTTCTGGCGCGCAGTCGGTTCGCACTTCTACCAGATCGATTTCAACGCAGCCGACTATCTCAGCTCGCACGGCCGCAAGTCGTTCCTCGCGGAACTGATGCCGCGCTACCCGGTGTACGTCGACCTGCTGCCGCAGGATGCGCAGGACGCGGTCGGCCTCACGCACCGCGACACGCTGCCGGCCCGCAAGATGCTCGAGGCGGAAGGGCTGCGTTACCAGAATCACGTCGACATCTTCGACGCGGGCCCCGTGCTCGAATGCCACGTCAACGACTTGCGCACGGTGCGCGAGAGCGTCGTCGTACCGGTTGCGATCGGCGTGCCCGATGCACGGGAAGACGCGCCAAGGTCGCTCGTGTCGAACACGTCGCTCACCGATTTCCGCGTCGGCGTCGCGCCGGGCGTGGTCGCGAACGGCGCGTTCGTGCTGTCGGCCGACGACGCCGTCGCGCTCGACGTGAAGGCCGGCGATCCGGTGCGCGTGCTGCCGCTCAAAGTCAAACAGGGATAAACGAATCATGACGGAACTCTTCATCGACGGCGCCTGGGTCGCAGGCTCGGGCCCCGTGTTCGCTTCACGCAACCCCGGCACCGACGAGATCGCATGGCAGGGTGAAAGCGCGTCGGCGGCCGACGTCGATCGCGCGGTCGCAAGCGCGCGCCGCGCATTCGCCGGCTGGTCGGCGCTCGACTTCGAATCGCGCTGCGCGATCGCCAAGCGTTTCGCCGCATTGCTCAACGAACGCAAGGAAGCCATCGCGACCGCGATCGGCCGCGAGACGGGCAAGCCGCTGTGGGAAGCACGCACCGAAGTCGCGTCGATGGCCGCGAAGGTCGGCATCTCGATCCAGGCCTACCAGGAACGCACCGGCGAGAAGCGCCAGGACATGGCCGACGGCGTCGCGGTGCTGCGTCACCGCCCGCATGGCGTCGTCGCGGTGTTCGGCCCGTACAACTTCCCAGGCCACTTGCCGAACGGCCATATCGTGCCCGCGCTGATCGCCGGCAACGCAGTCGTGTTCAAGCCGTCGGAACTCGCACCGGGCGTCGCGCGTGCGACGGTCGAAGTGTGGAAGGAAGCGGGGCTGCCGGACGGCGTGCTGAACCTGGTGCAGGGCGAGAAGGATACGGGCATCGCGCTCGCGAATCATCGGCAGATCGACGGGCTGTTCTTCACCGGCAGCTCGGATACGGGCACGCTGCTGCACAAGCAGTTCGGCGGCCGTCCGGAAATCGTGCTCGCGCTCGAGATGGGCGGCAACAATCCGCTCGTGATCGGCGAAGTCGAGGATATCGACGCGGCCGTCCACCACACGATCCAGTCGGCGTTCCTGTCGGCCGGCCAGCGCTGCACGTGCGCACGCCGCATCTTCGTGCCGCAGGGCGCGTTCGGCGACCGCTTCCTCGCACGCTTCGCCGACGTCACGTCGAAGATCACGGCCGACGTGTTCGACGCCGATCCGCAACCGTTCATGGGCGCGGTGATCTCGGCACGCGCGGCCGCGAAGCTCGTCGACGCGCAGTCGCGCCTGATCGAGCAGGGCGCGAAGCCGATCGTCGCGATGACGCAGCGCGATCCGCGCCTCGGCTTCGTGAACGCGGCGATCGTCGACGTGACGGGCGTCGCGAACCTGCCGGACGAAGAACACTTCGGCCCGCTCGCGCAGATCGTCCGCTACGCGACATTCGACGAAGCGATCGAGCGCGCGAACGACACGGCGTTCGGCCTGTCCGCCGGCCTGCTGGCCGACGACGCGAAGGCATGGGAACACTTCCGCCGCACGATTCGCGCCGGGATCGTCAACTGGAACCGGCCGACCAACGGCGCATCGTCCGCCGCGCCGTTCGGCGGCACCGGCCGCTCGGGCAACCATCGCCCGAGCGCGTACTACGCGGCCGACTATTGCGCGTATCCGATGGCGTCGGTGGAAAGCACGCAACTGACCTTACCCGCGAGCCTGTCGCCGGGCCTGCATTTCTGATCGAGGGAACGACGATGAACGCACAAGAAGGCAATTTCGACGGGCTCGTCGGCCCGACCCACAACTACGCCGGGCTGTCGTTCGGCAACGTGGCGTCGCTCAACAACGAGAAGTCGGCCGCGAACCCGAAGGCCGCCGCGAAACAGGGGCTGCGCAAGATGAAGCAGCTCGCGGATCTCGGCTTCGCGCAAGGCGTGCTGCCGCCGCAGGAGCGGCCGTCGCTGCGCCTGCTGCGAGAGCTCGGCTTCTCCGGCAAGGACGCGGACGTGATCGCGAAGGCCGCGAAACAGGCGCCCGAACTGCTCGCCGCGGCGAGCTCGGCATCGGCGATGTGGACCGCGAACGCGGCCACCGTCAGCCCGTCGGCCGACACGAGCGACGGCCGCGTGCACTTCACGCCGGCGAACCTGTGCAGCAAGCTGCATCGTGCGATCGAGCACGAAGCGACGCGCCGCACGCTGTCGACGCTGTTCGCCGATCCCGCGCATTTCGCGGTGCACGAAGCGCTGACCGGCACGCCGGCACTCGGCGACGAAGGCGCGGCGAACCACACGCGCTTCTGCGCCGAATACGGCAAGCCGGGCGTCGAGTTCTTCGTGTACGGCCGCGCGGAATACCGCCGCGGGCCCGAGCCGAAGCGCTTCCCGGCGCGCCAGACCTTCGAGGCGAGCCGCGCGGTCGCGCATCGCCACGGCCTCGCCGAAGAAGCGACGGTCTATGCGCAGCAGGATCCGGACGTGATCGACGCGGGCGTGTTCCACAACGACGTGATCTCGGTCGGCAACCGCGACACGCTGTTCACGCACGAGCGCGCGTTCGTCAACAAGCAGGCGATCTACGACACGCTGACCGCTGCGCTCGACGCACGCGGTGCGCGCCTGAACGTGATCGAGGTGCCCGAGGCCGCCGTGAGCGTGAACGACGCGGTGACGTCGTACCTGTTCAACAGCCAGCTGCTGTCGCGCGCGGACGGCTCGCAGGTGCTCGTCGTGCCGCAGGAATGCCGCGAGAACGGCAACGTCGCGGCCTATCTCGACGAACTCGCGGCCGGCAACGGCCCGATTCACGACGTGCTGGTGTTCGACCTGCGCGAAAGCATGAAGAACGGCGGCGGCCCGGCGTGCCTGCGCCTGCGCGTCGTGCTGAACGAAGCGGAGCGCGCGGCCGTCACGTCGAACGTGTGGATCAACGACACGCTGTTCGCGTCGCTCGACACGTGGATCGACCGGCACTATCGCGATCGCCTCGCACCGGAAGACCTCGCCGATCCGGCGCTGCTCGACGAATCGCGCACCGCGCTCGACGAGCTCACGCAGATCCTGCGCGTCGGTTCGCTGTATGACTTCCAGCGCTGATTCCCGCATGGCCGACGCGCTGCTCGACGACTTCCTCGCGTTCACGCTGACCGGCGGCGCACCGTCCGCGACGGACGGCACCTGCGCCGCCGGCGCCGTGCGCTGGCAATGGCGCGGCGACGGGCTGCTCGCGCTCGAACCGGCGGCGGCCGAGGCCGCCGGCACGGCGCGCGCGAGCGTGCTCGTGTCGGCCGGCGTGCACGGCGACGAGACGGCGCCGATCGAGCTGCTGTCGATGCTCGTGCGCGATCTCGCATCGGGCGCGCTGCCGCTCGCGTGCCGGCTGCTCGTCGTGCTCGGCAACGTGCCGGCGATGCGCGCCGGCGAACGCTATCTCGACGACGACCTGAACCGCCTGTTCAGCGGCCGTCACGCGCAGGTGCCCGCCAGCCGCGAAGCGCCGCGCGCGATGCAGCTCGAAGCCGCTGCCGCCGCGTTCTTCGCGGCCGCGCCGGCCGGCAGCGCGCGCTGGCACATCGACATGCACACGGCGATCCGCGCATCGGTGTTCGAGCAGTTCGCGCTGCTGCCGCACACGGGCATGCCGCCGACGCGCACGATGTTCGAATGGCTCGGCGACGCGCGGATCGCGGCCGTGCTGCTGCATACCGCGAAGGGCAACACGTACTCGCATTTCACGGCCGAGCACTGCGGCGCGCTCGCGTGCACGCTGGAACTCGGCAAGGTGCGCCCGTTCGGCCAGAACGACCTGGCGCGCTTCGCGCCGGCCGACCGCGCGGTGCGCAAGCTCGTGTCGGGCGCCGCTTGCGAGGCCGACGTTCCGTTGCCGCGCGTCTTCACGGTGATCGACCAGATCACGAAGCAGAGCGATGCGCTCGAGCTGTTCGTCGCGGCCGACGTCGCGAACTTCACCGCGTTCGCACGCGGCACGGTGCTCGCGCAGGATGGCGATTACCGCTACACGGTGGCGCACGACGAGGAGCGCATCGTGTTCCCGAATCCGTCGGTGAAGCCGGGTTTGCGCGCGGGCCTGCTCGTCGTCGACACGACCCGCGAGACAGTCGCGGCGCTCGTCTGACGGTGACCGGTTGCGCGTGGCCGCGGCGACCGCGGCCCGCGCATCGTCCGGCCGACATTCCATTTGCGAGATAACACACGCCCGCCGCGCAGAACGCCCGCGGGTCGCGCTTGCGTATTTGCGACATCGTCTTGCAAGTTCGACGGGCCGCCCGGCAGCCGCAGCGCAGCATCACGTGCCGGCGGCTGCTTTGCCGTATCGGGCCGCGCGGATTGGTACAATCGCGGCCTTGCGGCTGTTGCGCCGCATCACGGCGTGGTGGCGGCATTGCCGTGGTCATCCGACCCTGCAATGATGCAAGCGCCCGTAGTTCCGGAACATTCGAGTATCGAGGAGAACACCTGATGAAGTTGGATTGGCGTAAAGTGGCCGCGCACGCGGTGGTGGCGGCATCTGCCGTGGCGGCAGGCAGCGCGATGGCAGCGGATCTGAAAGAGCTCCGTTTCGGCGTCGAAGCCTCGTACGCGCCGTTCGAATACAAGACGCCCGACGGCAAGCTGACCGGCTTCGACATCGACATCGGCAACGCGGTGTGCGCGAAGCTGAAGACGAAGTGCGTGTGGGTCGAGAACGACTTCGACGGCCTGATCCCGGCGCTGCAGGCGCGCAAGTTCGACGCGATCAACTCGGACATGACGATCACCGACCAGCGCAAGCACGCGATCGCGTTCACCGACGCGATCTACACGATCCCGAACCAACTGATCGCGAAGCAGGGCAGCGGCCTGCTGCCGACGCCGCAATCGCTGAAGGGCAAGCGCGTGGGCGTGCTGCAGGGCACGATCCAGGAAGCGTACGCGAAGAAGAAGTGGGCGCCGGCAGGCGTCGAAGTCGTGCCGTACCAGACGCAGGACCTGGCCTACGCCGACCTGAAGTCGGGCCGTCTCGACGCGACGTTCCAGGACGCGGAAGCCGGTTCGAAGGGCTTCCTGACGAAGCCGCAAGGCCAGGGCTTCGCGTTCGCGGGCGGTACCGTGAGCGACGCCGAAATCCTCGGCTCGGGCGTCGGCTTCGGCCTGCGCAAGAACGACGCGGCGCTGAAGACCGCGCTCGATCAGGCGCTGAAGGAACTGAAGGCCGACGGCACGATCGACAACCTCGCGAAGAAGTACTTCAGCGTGCCCGTGACGCTCAAGTAAGCGTTGCGTTCGATCGCACGATGCAAGCAAACCGGCCGCTGATGCGGCCGGTTTGCTTTTGGGAGCGGGAATTGGCGGGGATTGCCGGGAAACCGCGGAGCAGCGGCCGGCGGTGGCGTCAGGACGGAAAGAACCGGCCCAGTTCGCGCGCCAGCTCGTTGAGCACGGCCATCTCCTGCTGCGTGATCTTGCGCGCGGGCTGGGCGCCTGCCCAGTCGCCGTACAGCAGCGCGACGGTCGTCGTGCCGACGCGCACCGGCAGCAGCACGAACGCGCGCGTGTCGTCGAACGCATCGAGATACCACGCGGGCAGGCGCTTGAGCATCTTCGGCTCCTGCGCCTGCTCGATGAAGATGCCGACCGAGTTCGAGATCGCGAGATGAAACACGTCCGGCTCGAAGCGCTCGTCGAAGCGCAGCCGGTCGAGCGTCGTATCGACACCGGGGCCGAAGCCGAGGCGCGCGGCGAACATGCCGTCGTCGTGACGCACGAACATCACGGTGCGCGTGAACGCGAGGCCGGCCAGCAGGCTTTCCGACGCCAGCGCGAGCACCGGCGTCAGCACGTGCTCGGACGGCAGCGCACGCAGGTCCGCGAGACCGGCTTCGAGGCATGCCTCGGGCGCGGCCTGGGCGCGCGCGATCGCATCGGCGTTCGCGCGCAGCTCGACGATCTCGCGCATCACGGTGTCGCTCGCTTCCTCGCGCGCGAGCCGCTCGGCGATCTCGACGAGCGCGTCGGATTCCATGTCGAGTTCCGCGCCGTAGTGCTGCGCGAGCGCCGCGATGCGCGCGTCGCGCTGCGGGCTTGCGGGCATCACCAGTGCGCCCGCGACGTCGGTCGAGCAGCGGCTGACCGCGCGCAGCCAGCGCACGCGGTCGGCCGGGCCGTCATCGGCCGCATGGCCCGCATCGTGGTCGTCAATCTCGTTGCCGAACGCGTCGGCATGGACCATGTGGTCGTGATCGGCCATCCCCGCGCGGATCACGTCGGGCAAGCGCCAGCGCGCGGCCGCCTCGAGCCCGATCTCGTCGAAGCCGACGCCGAGCACGTCGATGCAGGCGGCCGTTTCGTCGCCGTTCAGCTCGGCCGCGCGACGGCGGATCCGGTCCCATTCGCTGTCGAGATAGCAGACCACGAGCAGCTTGCCGACCTGGCGCATCAGCGTGCAGACGACGGCTTCCTCGCCCGAGCGCAGCTCGGCGCGCTCCGTGAGCTTGCGCGCGACGCAGCCGGACAGCAGCGCGCGGTTCAGCTCGAGCTTCGCGTCGATGCGCCGCGGCGTGCTGTGGTGGAAATGATCGACGAGCTTGAGCCCGACGACCAGGTGGCCGACGGCGTCCATGCCGAGCACCATCAGGGCGCGGGTCACGGTCGTGATGTTGCCGCCGAACGCCATGTACATTGCGGAGTTCGCGAGACGCAGCACTTTCTGCGTGAGCGCGAAGTCCGACAGCACGACGCGCACGAGTGCGGTGAAGTCGAGGTCGTCGTTCTTCATCGCGGCCATCGTCGCGCGCAGCGATTCCGACAGCAGCGGGAAATCGCCCCGTTCGTTCATCCGGGCCCACAGCTTGTCGAGCAATGCTGTGCGGGGCAGGTGTTCGGTGATTGACATACGGATCTGTCCGGTTCGCCGCGCGCGTCAGGCGGCGGCGTGCAGGTGCAACTGCTGCGCCTCGAAGCGCCGCGCGAGCTCCTCGGACGGCAGCGCCTGGCAGACGAGCCAGCCCTGGATATGGTTGCAGCCCATCTCCGTCAGCAATT
Organism: Burkholderia sp. 4NA327C6; assembly: GCF_005502655.1. Taxonomy (NCBI): domain Bacteria; kingdom Pseudomonadati; phylum Pseudomonadota; class Betaproteobacteria; order Burkholderiales; family Burkholderiaceae; genus Burkholderia; species Burkholderia sp. 4NA327C6. Next base: position 26,264 of record NZ_SCNZ01000010.1, read on the forward strand.
CGCGCTGCGCCTCGGTCTCGACGCCTTCGGCGACGAGTTCGAGATCGAGCGTCTGCGCGAGGCCGACCACCGCCGACACGATCGCGCGGTCGTTGCGCGAGGTCAGCAGGTTCTCGACGAAACTGCGGTCGATCTTCAGCTTCGCGAGCGGGAAGCGCTGCAGGTACGCGAGGCTCGAATAGCCGGTGCCGAAATCGTCGATCGCGAAGCGGATGCCGAGATCGGTCAGCTCCTCGAGCAGCCCCTTCGCCTGCGCGGGATCGTGCATCAGCAGGCTTTCGGTGATCTCGAGCACGATGCGGCGCGGGTCGATGCCCGTCAGCGCGATCGCCTCGCGCACGCTCTGCGTGAAGCGCGGGTCGCGGAACTGCTGCGGCGACACGTTGACCGCCACGTACTGCAGCGCGAGCCCCTGGCGGTCCCAGGCAACGAGCTGCATGCACGCGGCCTTGAGCACCCAGTTGCCGAGATAGTTGATCAGGCCGATCGATTCGGCGAGCGGAATGAAGGTCGCCGGCGGCACGAGCCCGTGCACCGGATGGCGCCAGCGGATCAGCGCCTCGACCCCGACCACTGCGCCCGACTGGCTGCGCGTGATCGGCTGGAAATGGAGCGAAAACTCGCCGTTGCGCACGCCGTCGTACAGGTCGGCTTCGAGCTTCAGCCGTTCGGCGTCGGCCGGATCGTCGACGGGGGCGTGGAACGCGAGCGCATTGCCGCCCGACGCCTTCGCCTGCGCGAGCGCGTGGTCGGCGCGGCGCAGCAGCGGGCTGTGGTGCTGCGCGCGATGCGGCGCCGAGCGCTCGTCGGGGTAGAGCGCGATGCCGATGCTCGCGGACAGGTGCACGGTCTGCCCCTGGTACACGTAGGGCTCGCGCACCGCGGCCTGCAGCCGGCGTGCGAGTGCGTCGGCCGCATTGCTCGCCTGCGTGCGGTCCGGTGCGCCGAGCACGACCGCGAACTTGTCGCTCGCGACGCGCGCGAGCTGCTCGTTCGGCGTGACGAGCGCCTTCAACCGCTGCGCGGTCTCGCGCAGCAGCGTGTCGCCCGCGTCGTAGCCGAGCGCGCGGTTGATCCGCTGGTAGTCGTCGAGGTCGAGCAGCAGCAGCGCCGCGCAGGAGCCGTCCCCGTCGGCGGTCTGCTGCGCGCGCATCAGCGCGGGCACGAGCGCGGACAGGTTGTCGAGCCCCGTCATCGGGTCGTGGTGCATTTCGTAGGTCAGGCGCGCCTCGAGCGCGCGCCACGACGACACGTCGAATGCCGCGATCGCGAACCCGTCGACCCCGTGGTGGCGGCTCTTGAACGCGCGGATCTCGACGTCCAGCGGATAGGTGAGCGACTTGACGATGCACATCGTCGCCTTCTCGACCTGGCCGGAACGCGCGGCGCGTGCAAGCAGGCCTTCGAGCGTCGCGGTATCCTGTTCGGCGATCAGGTCGCGCAGCGTCAGCGTGTGCAGGTAGTCGCGGTGGTAGCCGATGAAGCGCAGGCTCGCGTCGGACACGTACAGAAAGCGCAGCTCGCGGTCGACATGGGCGAGGAAATCCACCGTGCCGACCGTCTGTTCCAGCCAGTTGCGCACGGAGTCGTCGCGTCGCGGCGCGCCGGCGCGCGCGGGCATCAGCGCGCCGCCCGACCAGGCGAAGCGGCGCAGCGTATGCAAGGCGCTGCGCCAGGAGCCCTTGCGTGACGTCTGTTTCCTGTTGGCTTCCATGTTTCTCGCTGACGTGAAGGGCTGGAACCGGTTGTCCGGAAGGAATAACGGCAGACTGTGCGGAATCTTTAACGGACCGGCCGCGGACGGCGTTGCCGCTGGACCGGATTGGTCACGCGGGTGTTCGACAGGCGAACGCCGGCGGGGCCTACATTGAGGCTGACTTTATAAGAAATGAGGACGCAGATGAAGCGAAAACTGTTGCTGGGCGCCGCCGTGGCGGCGCTGGTGGCCGGCCATGCGCTGACGGCGCAGGCGGAATTGAAGCCGGGCGCCGCGGCGCCCGATTTCACGACGCAGGCGTCGCTGGGCGGCAAGACTTACACGTACTCGCTCGCGGACGCGCTGAAGCAGGGGCCGGTCGTGCTGTATTTCTACCCGGCCGCGTTCACGAAGGGCTGCACGATCGAGGCGCATGCGTTCGCGGACGCGGTCGACCGTTACAAGGCTTACGGTGCGACGGTGATCGGCGTGTCGGCTGACAAGATCGACACGCTGACGAAGTTCTCGGTGAGCGAGTGCCGGAGCAAGTTCCCGGTCGCGGCCGATCCGGACGCGAAGATCATCCGGGAATACGATGCGAAGCTGCCGGCGATCGACAAGGCGAACCGCGTGTCCTACGTGATTTCGCCGGAAGGGAAGGTGCTCTACGAATACACGAGCCTGTCGCCCGACAAGCACGTCGAGAACACGCTCGCCGCCGTGAAGGCGTGGGCCGACGCGCATCCGAAGCAGTAAGCGGGCGCCCCGCACGGCAAAGCGGCCCGTCGTGCGGGCCGCCGGTACGGAACGACGGGCCGCCGCGGGGCGGCGCGTGCGAGGCCGCTAGGCCCGCAATGCCTGCTCGATCGGCACGCTGCCGCCGACGAAGCCGACGATCTTGCGCGAGATGCCCAGCTTGATCGCCTCGATCGCGGCCCAGGCCACATCCTGGCGCGACACGGGTGGGGCGCCATCGAACCATGCGTCGGTGAGCGCGATCTTGCCGACGCCCGGATCGTCCGTGAGCGGGCCCGGGCGCAGGATCACGTAGTCGACGCCCGACGCGATCACGCGATCGTCGCCTTCGCGTTTCATCTGCGAATAGTGGCGCAGCGCGTCCGGGCCGAGTTCGGGCCGGTACGCGGACAGCGAGCTGATCACCACCAGCTTCTGCGCGTTGTAAGCCAGCGCGTATTCGGCCGCGCGGGCGACCGCGTCGCGGTCGACCTGCTCCTCTTCGGCCGCGCCTTCCGATTCGGCCGAGCCGGCCGCGTAGATCACGTGCGAGATGCCCTGGAATGCGTGCGAGAAATCGTTCGTCAGGTCGGCCTCGACGACCCGTGCGCCTGCCAGCGCATAGCCGTGCCGGCGCACGAGCGCCGTGACCTCGAACTCCGGCTGCTTGAGCAGCAGATCCGCGCAGGCCTGGCCCGTCCGGCCGGTCGCACCAATCAGCAGTACCTTCGTCGTCATGAAACCGCTCCTTGCTCGATGCGTCATCCTTCCAGATAGGGACGGACGACCGATAACTCAAGTGTAATGTCGATTTGCCGATGCGGCGGGTGTGTATTAAGGGGCGTACCGGCTGCGGGCGTACCGGCATCGGGCGTACCGGCTGCGGGCGTACCGGCACCGGGCGCCGGCCAGGGCGGCCCGGCGCGGGCACGCGATCTGCGGCCGCGCGGCCGACACCGACATTCCGGTCGCCAATCGTTCACACGGATGCGGGAATGACGCGCCGACCGGCTATCATGTGCGCGATGCATTTTTCGCCGTTACGTCATACAACGCATCGGCCCACTGGTTGGAGTACACATGGCATTACCCCTGGACAACGTCAGCATGGCCGTGTTCTGCGACTTCGAGAACGTCGCGCTCGGCGTGCGCGACGCGAAGTACGAGAAGTTCGACATCAAGCCCGTGCTGGAGCGCCTGTTGCTGAAGGGCAGCATCGTCGTGAAGAAGGCTTATTGCGACTGGGATCGCTACAAGGGCTTCAAGGCGTCGATGCACGAGGCGAGCTTCGAGCTGATCGAGATTCCGCACGTGCGCCAGTCGGGCAAGAACTCGGCCGACATCCGGCTCGTCGTGGATGCCCTCGACCTCTGCTACACGAAGTCGCACGTCGATACGTTCGTGATCATCAGCGGCGACTCGGATTTTTCGCCGCTGGTGTCGAAACTGCGCGAGAACGCGAAAAAGGTGATCGGCGTCGGCGTGAAGAAATCGACGTCCGACCTGCTGGTCGCGAACTGCGACGAATTCATTTTCTACGACGACCTGGTGCGCGAGCAGCAGCGCACGCTCGCGAAGCGCGAACAGCAGCAGCGCGCCGGCAACGGCGGCGCGAAGCGGCCCGACGAGCCGTCGCGCAAGCACGACCTCGACGCGCGCAAGGCCGAGGCGATCGCGCTGGCGGTCGAGACGTTCGATGCGCTCGCGTCGGAGCGGGACGACGTCGGCAAGATCTGGGCGTCGGTGCTCAAGAGCGCGATCAAGCGCCGCAAGCCGGATTTCAACGAGTCGTACTACGGGTTCCGCGCGTTCGGCAACCTGCTCGACGAGGCGCAGGCGCGGGGCCTGCTCGAAGTGGGGCGTGACGACAAGTCGGGCGCGTTCGTGTCGCGAGCCCGCCAGTCGGCGGCCGCGGAGCATGTTTCGACGGGCGGTGAAAGCGGCGGCCACGGTGGCGCGCACCACGGTGCGCGCGCGGCCGAGCCGGCGCGGGCCGGGCGCAATGCGCAACGTCGCGGGCAGCGGGCGGAAGCGGTCGTGCACGAAAGCGCACAGGTCGAAGCGGCGGAGGCCGAAGTGGCCGAGGTTGCCGAAGTGGTACCGATGATGCCGCCGGCGGAGGCGGTCGAAGTGGCCGACACGGCCGACGTGCATGGCGACGCGAAGGATGGCCGCAAGCGCGCGCGCAAGACCGCGGCGAAAAAGGCTGGCGCGGAGAAGGGCGCCGCCGCGAAGAGCGCAGGCCGTCAGGCAGCCGGGAAGCCGGACGACGCCGGACATGGGCCGAAGCACGGCGGCGAGCAGCACGCGCACGGCAAGCATGCCGACGACGCGCATCGCGACGCGGAGCAGGGCGGCGAGCGGCGTGTCGCGGCGACGCACGCCGGGCCGGCGGCAGGCGATGCAGGCGGCGAGCGTGCCGCCGCCCAGCCGTCGCACGACGCGGCGCCGGCTGAAGCCGATGCCGAAGCGGCTGCGCAAGCGCCGGCCGCAGCCAAGCCGAAGAAGCCGGCACGCAAGGCCGCACCGCGCGCACGTCGTCCGCGCAAGACGGCGGCGGACGCTGCCGAGTAACGTCGGCCGGCCGGATGCCGCGCCGAGCGGGGCGGCATCCGCGCCATGGCACCGGCCGGTGCAATGCCGGCCCGTTGAACTAGCCGTTCACCGCGTAAGGCTGCGTCATCACTTCGAGGAAGTGGCCATCCGGATCGTCGAAGTACACGCCGCGGCCGCCGTTGTGGCGATAGATGTCACCGGGTTGCCGCTTCGCCGGATCGGCCCAGTGGGGCAGCCCGCGCTCGCGAATGCGCGCGAGCACGCGATCGAAGCCGGCTTCGTCGATCAGGAACGCGTAATGTTGCGACGCGATCTCTCCCGACCGTTCATAAAAATCGAGCGACACGCCGTTGCCGAGCGCGACGACCAGCATCGCGCCGAACGGCGTCGGCGGCGGCAACTCCAGCAATTCGGTCAGGAAGCGGCTCGACGCGCGCTTGTCGCGGCACCAGACGATCGTGTGGTTCAACTGGACGTTCATCGCGTGTCCTCAAGGCAGCGCGCGGCGACGCGCATGGACACACGATAGTCGATTGGCACGCGCATTCAAGCCGGCGCGCCGCTCGCAATGGGCCGCACGTGCGGCTCACGCGCATGGCGGCGGCCCGTCGAGCCGCCGCCTCCCGTCGTCACTCCCCGGCGACGGCCGGCCCGCCGGAATTCCCGCGGCGGTTGCGCCGCTTCTCGGCCCATACGCGGAAGCGGTCCATGTACAGGTAGACGACCGGCGTCGTATAGAGCGTCAGCACCTGCGACACGATCAGGCCGCCGGCGATCGCGATCCCGAGCGGCGCGCGCAGCTCGGCGCCGTCGCCGTTGCCGAACGCGAGCGGCAGCGCGCCGAGCAGCGCTGCCATCGTCGTCATCATGATCGGGCGGAAGCGCAGCAGGCACGCCTCGTGGATCGCGTCGAACGACGACTTCTGGTTGTTGCGCGTCTGGTCGATCGCGAAGTCGACCATCATGATCGCGTTCTTCTTCACGATCCCGATCAGCAGGATCACGCCGATCAGCGCGATGATGCTGAACTCGGTCTTGAACAGCAGCAGCGCGAGCAGCGCGCCGACGCCGGCCGACGGCAGCGTCGACAGGATCGTGATCGGGTGGATGTAGCTCTCGTACAGGATCCCGAGCACGATGTAGACGGCCAGCAGCGCCGCGAGGATCAGGATCGGCTGGTCGTTCGTCGACTGCTGGAACGCCTGCGCGGTGCCCTGGAAGCTGCCGACGATGGTCGGCGGGACGCCGACCTGCGCCATCGTCTGGTAGATCACCTGCGTCGCCTGCGACAGCGACACGCCGGGCGGCAGGTTGAACGAGATCGTCGTCGCGACGAACAGCCCCTGGTGGTTGACCGACAGCGGCGTCGTGCTCGGCCCGAAGGTCGCGATCGCCGACAGCGGAATCATCGTCGACTTCGACGTCGACACCGACGCACCCGACGACGCGCTCGACTTGCCGCTCGACGCGATCGCGTTGAGCGCCTGGTTGCGCGCGGAGTCCGACGCGATCGCCGCGGCGCTCTGCGTGGCCGTGCCGGCGCTCGACGTGCCGGCGGAGGTCGCGACGTAGGTGCCGGCCGCTGCGTTGGTGGTCTGCGAGCCGTTCGCGCTGCCGCCCGACGTGCTGATCCACACCTGGTTCAGCATCTCGGGGCTCTGCCAGTACTTCGGCGCGACTTCCATCACCACGTGGTACTGGTTCAGCGGGTTGTAGATCGTCGAGACCTGGCGCTGGCCGAATGCGTCGTACAGCGTATTGTCGATCTGCGCGGGCTTGATGCCGAACCGTGCGGCCGTCGCCCGGTCGATCGTCACCATTGCCTCCATGCCGCCTTGCTGCTGGTCGGAGTTCACGTCGGTCAGCTCGGGGCGCTTCTGCAGCGCCTCGGTGAGGATCGGCCCCCACTTGTACAGGTCGGCGCTCGAATCGCCGAGCAGCGTGAACTGATACTGCGCGTTGCTCTGCCGGCCGCCGACGCGAATGTCCTGCGCCGCCTGCAGGAACGTGCTCGCGCCGGCGACGTCCGACAGCGGGACGCGCAGTTGCTGGATCACCTGGTCGGCCGACAGCTTGCGCTCGGTGCGATCCTTCAGCGTGACGAACATGAAGCCCGAGTTGGTCTGCGTGCCGCCGGTGAAGCCCGCGACGCTCTTCACGTTCGGGTTGCTCTGCACGATCCGCATCATCTCGGAGAACTTCAGCTTCATCGCCTGGAACGACGTCGACTGGTCGGCCCGAATGCCGCCGATCATCAGCCCGGTGTCCTGCTGCGGGAAGAAACCCTTCGGCACGACGATGTACAGGTAGACGTTCAGCCCGATCGTCGCGAACAGGGTGAGCAGGATCAGGAGCGGGCGGCGCAGCGCCCACGTCAGCGAGCGTTCGTAGCCGCGCTGCATGCGACTGAAACAGCGTTCCAGGAAGCGCCCGAAGCGGCCTTCGTTTTGCGGGTCGTGCGACTCGGGCAGCAGGCGCGCGCACATCATCGGCGTGACCGTGAGCGACACCGCGAGCGAGACGGCGATCGCGAGCGACAGCGTCAGCGCGAACTCGCGGAACAGCCGCCCGACGATGCCGCCCATCAGCAGGATCGGCAGGAACACCGCGACGAGCGAAATGCTCATCGACAACACGGTGAAGCCGACCTCGCGCGCGCCGTCGAACGCGGCCTGCATGCGCGACTTGCCGTTCTCGATGTGCCGCGAGATGTTCTCGAGCACGACGATCGCGTCGTCGACGACGAAGCCGGTCGCGACGATCAGCGCCATCAGCGACAGGTTGTCGATCGAGAAGCCTAGCAGGTACATCGCGCCGAACGTGCCGATGATCGAGATCGGCACCGCGACGCTCGGGATCAGCGTCGCGCGCCAGTTGCGCAGGAACAGGAACACGACCATCACGACGAGGCTGACCGCGATCAGCAGCGTGTGCTCGGTGTCCTTCAGCGACGCGCGAATCGTGGTCGAGCGGTCGAGCACGGGCGTGACGGTGATGTCGGCCGGCAGCGACGCGGTGAGCTGCGGCAGTGCCGCGCGCACGCGGTCGATCGTGTCGATGATGTTCGCGCCGGGCGAGCGGTAGAGGATCACGAGCACCGCGCGCTTGCCGTTCGACAGGCCGAGGTTGCGCAGGTCCTCGACCGAATCGACGACGTCCGACAGGTCGGACAGCCGCACGGCCGAGCCGTTGCGGTAGGCCACGACGAGGTCGCGGTATTGCGACGCCTGGGATGCCTGGTCGTTCGTATAGAGCTGGTAGCGCTGCGGGCCGAATTCGATCGCGCCTTTCGGCGCGTTGGCGTTCGCGGAGGCCAGCGCCGCGCGCACGTCCTCGAGGCCGATCCCGTAGTGGAATAGCGCCTGCGGCTCGAGCTCGACGCGCACGGCCGGGTTCGCGGAGCCGCTGACCGACACCTGGCCGATCCCGTCGATCTGCGACAGCGACTGCTGCAGCACCGTCGACGCGGCGTCGTACAGCTTCGCGGCCGATGACGTTTCGGACGTCAGCGACACGATCATGATCGGCGAATCGGCCGGGTTGACCTTGCGGTAGGTCGGGTTGCTCTTCAGCGCGGCGGGCAGGTCGGCGCGCGCCGCGTTGATCGCGGCCTGCACGTCGCGCGCGGCGCCGTCGATGTCGCGGTTCAGCCCGAACTGCAGGATGATCCGCGCGTTGCCGACCGTGCTCGTCGACGTCATTTCGGACACGTCGGCGATCGAGCCGAGGTGCCGCTCGAGCGGGCTCGTCACGCTGGTCGCAACCGTTTCCGGGCTCGCGCCGGGCAGCGACGCCTGCACCGAGATCGTCGGGAAGTCGACCTGCGGCAGCGGCGACACCGGCAGCTTGACGAACGCGAACAGGCCCGCGAGCGCGACGCCGATCGCGAGCAGCGTCGTCGCGACGGGGCGGGTGATGAAGGGGCGCGACAGGTTCATCGCTTACGCGCCCGGGTGCGTGCCGGCATCGGCGCCGGGGCCGTGCCGCTCGAACCAGCCGCGCACGCGGCGCGCGAGGCTGTCGAAGCCGAGGTAGATCACGGGCGTCGTGAACAGCGTCAGCACCTGCGACACGATCAGGCCGCCGGCGATCGCGATCCCGAGCGGCTGGCGCAGCTCGGAGCCCGCGCCGGAGCCGACGATCAGCGGCACCGCGCCGAGCAGCGCGGCGAGCGTCGTCATCAGGATCGGCCGGAAGCGCAGCAGGCACGCCTGGTAGATCGCTTCGCGCGGCGGCTTGCCTTCGACGCGCTCGGCCTCGAGCGCGAAGTCGATCATCATGATCGCGTTCTTCTTCACGATGCCGATCAAGAGCACGATGCCGATGATCCCGATGATGTCGAGGTCGTGCCCGGTGATCATCAGCGCGAGCAGCGCGCCGACGCCGGCCGACGGCAGCGTCGACAGGATCGTGATCGGGTGGATGTAGCTCTCGTACAGCACGCCGAGCACGATGTACATCGTGACGACCGCGGCGAGGATCAGGAACAGCTGGTTCGACAGCGACGCCTGGAACGCGAGCGCCGCGCCCTGGAAGCGCGTCTGGAACGACGCGGGCAGCCCGATGTCCTTCTCGGCTGCGTCGATCGCCTTGACCGCCTCGCCGAGCGACGCGCCCGGCGCGAGGTTGAACGAGATGGTGGTCGACGGGAACTGCGACAGGTGCGCGACCAGCAGCGGCGACGGCCGCTCGTGGAACGACGCGATCGACGTCAGCGGCACCTGGCCGCCGCCCGCCGACGGCAGGTAGATGTCGTTCAGCGATTGCGCGTAGTGCTGGTCCTTCGGCTCGGACTCGAGAATCACGCGGTACTGGTTCGACTGCGTGAAGATCGTCGACACGATGCGCTGGCCGAACGCGTCGTACAGCGCGTTGTCGACGGTCGCGGGCGTGATGCCGAAGCGCGCGGCGCTCGCGCGGTCGATCTCGATGTAGACGGACTGGCCGTTGCTCTGCAGGTCGGTCGCGACGTCGGCGAGCGACGGCTCCTGCTGCAGCCGGGCAACGAGCTTCGGCACCCAGGTCGCGAACTCTTCCGAGTTCGGGCTCGTCAGCATGAACTGGTACTGCGTCGGGCTGACGGTCGAGTCGATCGTCAGGTCCTGCACCGACTGCATGAACAGCGAAATGCCGGTGATGTTCGCGACGCGGTGCTGCAGGTCGCGGATGACCTGCGCGGCGGTTTCGGAGCGTTCGTCGCGCGCCTTCAGGTTGATCAGCATCCGGCCGCTGTTCAGCGTGATGTTGCTGCCGTCGACGCCGATGAACGACGTGAGGCTCTCGACGTTCGGATCCTTCAGGATCTCGGCCGCGAGCGCCTGCTGGCGCTCCGCCATCGCGCCGTACGAGATCGACTGCGGCGCCTGCGTGATCGCCTGGATCACGCCGGTATCCTGCGCGGGGAAGAAGCCCTTCGGCACGTAGACGTACAGCAGGCCGGTCAGCGCGAGCGTCAGCAGCGCGACGACGAGCGTCGAGCGCTGGCGGTTCAGCACCCATTCGAGCGCGACCGCGTAGCGCGCGATCACCCAGTCGATCGCGCGGTGCACGCGCGCCTCGAAGCGATGGCTCTCGGGCGGCGGCGAATGGCGCAGCAGCTTCGCGCACAGCATCGGCACGAGCGTGAGCGACACGATCGCCGAGATCACGATCGTCACCGCGAGCGTGATCGCGAACTCGTGGAACAGGCGCCCGACCACGTCGCCCATGAACAGCAGCGGGATCAGCACCGCGATCAGCGACACGGTCAGCGAGATGATCGTGAAGCCGATCTGCCTCGAGCCCTTCAGCGCGGCCTCGAGCCCCGATTCGCCTTCCTCGACGTAGCGCGCGATGTTCTCGATCATCACGATCGCGTCGTCGACCACGAAGCCGGTCGCGATGGTGAGCGCCATCAGCGACAGGTTGTTCAGCGAGAAGCCGGCCATGTACATCACCGCGAGCGTGCCGATCAGCGACAGCGGCACCGACAGGCTCGGGATGATCGTCGCGTAGACGTTCGCGAGGAACAGGTACATCACGAGCACGACCAGCGCGACCGCGAGCAGCAGTTCGAACTGCACGTCGCGCACGGCGGCGCGGATCATCGTCGTGCGGTCGGTGACGATCTCCACGTCGAGCGCGGCCGGCAGCGTTTCCTGCAGCTTCGGCAACTGCGCCTTGATCGCATCGACGGTCGCGATCACGTTCGCGCCCGGCTGGCGCTGCACGTTCAGGATGATGGCCGGGTCCGAATTCACCCACGCGCCGAGCTTGGTGTTCTCCGAGCCGGCGACGACCGTCGCGACGTCGGTCAGCATCACCGGACGGCCGTTCTTGTACGCGACGACCGCGCTGTTGTACTGGTCGGCGCTCGTCAGCTGGTCGTTCGCGTTGATCGTGTACGAGCGCGTCGGGCCGTCGAAGTTGCCCTTCGGCGTGTTCACGTTCAGGTTCGAGATCGTCGTGCGCAGGTCGTCGAGGTTCATCCCGTACTTCGCGAGCGCGGTCGGGTTCGCCTGGATCCGCACGGCCGGGCGGTTGCCGCCCGACAGGCTGACGAGACCGACGCCCGCGACCTGCGAGATCTTCATCGCGAGGCGCGTGTCGGCGAGATCCTGCACCTGCGTGAGCGGCAGCGTCTTCGACTTGACGGCGAGCGTCAGCACCGGTGCGTCGGCCGGGTTGACCTTCGCGTAGATCGGCGGGGCAGGGAGGTCGGACGGCAGCAGGTTGCCGGCCGCGTTGATCGCGGCCTGCACTTCCTGTTCGGCGATGTCGAGCGGCAGGTCGAGCGAGAACTGCAGCGTGATCACGGACGAGCCGGCCGAACTCTGCGACGACATCTGGTTCAGCGACGGCATCTGCCCGAACTGCCGTTCGAGCGGTGCGGTGACCGACGAGGTCATCACCTCCGGGCTCGCGCCCGGGTAGAAGGTCTGGACCTGGATCGTCGGATAGTCGACTTCCGGCAGCGCGGCGAGCGGCAGGAAGCGCAGCGCGACGAGACCGGCCAGCATGATCGCCGCCATCAGGAGGGCGGTGCCGACCGGCCGGAGAATGAAGAGGCGGGATGGATTCATCGAGCGGCCCGCGCGTTACTGGGCCGCGGAGGCCGCTGCCTGCGACGCGCCGTGCCTGTGTTCGCCGCGATGGCCGCCGGCGCCCGATGCGCCCGACGCCGCACCGGCGCCGCGTGCGCCCGACGCGCCTTTCGGCTTGTCGGCCGGGATCGAGATCTTCGCGCCTTCGCGCAGGCGGTCGGAGCCGTCGGTCACCACGCGCTCGCCGACCGACACGCCGCTGACGATGCTGGTGCGTTCGCCGTCGACCGGGCCGATCGTGACCTTGCGCACGGTCACCGTGTTGTCGGGCTTCACGACGTAGACGAACTGGCCGATCGAGCCGGTCAGCACGGCCGAGGTCGGCACGATCGTCGCGTTGCGCAGCACGTCGACGAGCAGGCGCGTGTTCACGAACTGATTCGGGAACAGCATGCCTTCCTTGTTATCGAAGTTCGCGCGCAGCTTGACGGTACCCGTGCTCGTGTCGATCTGGTTGTCGAGCGTCGCGAGCGAACCCGTCTCGAGCGGCACCGTGTTGTTGCGGTTGTACGCGGTGACCGACAGCTTCTGGCCCGCGTTCACCTGCTTGAGGATCTGCGGCAGGTTGTCTTCCGACGTGGTGAAGATCACGCTCATCGGCTGCAGCTGCGTGATCACGACGAGGCCGTTGGTATCGCCCGGCGTCACGTAGTTGCCGGGGTCGACCTGGCGCAGGCCGACGCGGCCCGACACCGGCGCGGTGATGCGCGCATACGTGAGGTTCAGCTTCGCGGAATCGATCGCGGCCTGGTCGGTCTTCACCGCGCCTTCGTATTGCTTGACGAGGGATGCCTGCGTGTCGACGGTCTGCGACGCGATGGAGTCCTGCGACAGCAGCGTCTGGTAGCGCTTCAGGTCGAGGCGGGCCGTCGCGAGCAGCGCCGAGTCGCGCGCGTGCGTGCCTTCGGCGTTCTCGAGCGCGACCTGGTACGGGCGCGGGTCGATCTGCGCGAGCAGGTCGCCCTTCTTGACGATCTGGCCTTCCTGGAACGCGACCGACTGCAGGTAGCCCGACAGCTGCGTCTTGACCGTGACGTTCGCGAGCGGCGTGACGGTGCCGAGCGCGGACAGCACGATCGGCATCTCGCCCTGGGTCGCGGTCGCGACCTGCACGGGCTGCGGAACGTTCGCCATCGCGGCGGGGCCGCCACGGCCGCGGTGGCCGCCGGCGCCACTGGCCGCGCTTGCGCCCGCACCGCCCGCACTGCTGCCGGACGCCGGCGTGCGGTTCCACGGATGCCACCACAGCAGGCCGCCGATGACGACGACCGCGAGTGCGCCGGCCATCAGCGTGCGGCGCGGGCGCCGCGCGGCGGGCGACGCAGGGTCTTTCGAAGGGGGCGTGGGCTTTTGTTCGTTATCCATCGTGATCTGTCAGGAAGACGGCGCGGCGGGCCGGAAATCGGACTGCTGGGCTGCGCGTGGGCGAGCGGTGCCGGGGAGGGGGCGCCCGGCTCGGTCCGGGCCCCCGCCGGTATGCGCGGGAAAAGAGCGGTGCGCACCGCGAGTGCGGCGCGACGATGGGCATGATCCTACGTCCCGTCCCCGTTACAGTCCAGTGGTCTATCTTTCAACGGGTTACGGTCGTTACAGAACGCGACAGTACGATGACGAAACGATTACACGCCGATGCGACGGGCCGGTGCGCCGCCGATCTCGCGGGTGATTTTCGCGATGCATTCGTGCAGCGCGGGTACCACGTGTTCGTTGAGCCATTCGGGCGGGCACTGGTGCGACGCGCCTCCGCAATTCACCGAATAGCGTTGGCCCGACGGACCGACGAAACCGGCCGCGACGGCATTCAGGCCCTCGCGCCATTCGCCGATCGCGATCGCGTGGCCGTCGCGCATCGCATCGTCCAGCGCGGGGGTCAGGCGGGCGGACACATGCGGCCAGTCGTCGCCCGCCGTGGTGCGCAGCGACTCGAGCAGCAGGCGGCGTTCGTCGTCCTCGAGTGCGGCGAGGTACGCGCGGCCGACCGCGGTGCGCGCGATGTCCATCCGCGAGCCGATCTCGAGGCGCGTGACGAGCACGGCCGAGCGTGGACGGATCACGTCGATCGCGACCATGTCGAGCCGGTCGCGTACCGCGAGGTGCACGGACAGCGACGTGCGTTCGGCCAGCTCGATCATGAACGGCCGCGAACGCGCGCGGATGTCGAAGTTGCGCAGGAAGCCGTGGCTCAGCTCGAGCACCGACGCGGTGAGCACGAAGCGCTCGCTGTCGGGCAACTGGAACAGGAAGCCGGCGCTGACGAGCGTCGCGGTGATGCGCGAAACGGTCGGCTTCGGGATGCCGGTCAGTTCGGTCAGCTCGCGGTTGCTGACGGGCGCGTCGGCCGCCGCGATGCGGCGCAGCACGGCAAGGCCGCGGGCGAGGGCGGTGATCTCGTCGGGCGACGATTCACGGTCCCGCGACGCGGGAGGGGTTACAGTTGTCGACACGAGGGATTCTCTCTAATTCCGAAACTCGATTTCAATTTTGTTGGAATTGTAGGACTATTGTCAAAGGATGCATGTTCCGCTGGTGAACCGGTCATTGGATGATATTTTACGGGTTCACCCTTGGTTTATTAGGAAAACGCTCAACTGAGCGTTGCCAGAAAGTGCATGAATCGGTGCAAATACCGCTTGACTTGTCGGGCGGAAACGGAAAGAATGTCTCACGTTTTCGAAACATCGTTTCAAGAGTTTAACCGGCAACGATGTTTCGCGCAGTCTCTCAGGTTCTAGCACGGCCCTCGGAATGGCTAGAACTTTTTTAGCGCCACGGTCTCCGTGGCGCTTTTTTTTGCCCGTTTTCCGGCGACCGCCCGGTTTGCCGCGATCGAAAGCCCGCCGCTTCGCTGCATCGGGGCCGGCACCGCTTGCCGCGTCCTGCACGATCCACCGCCTGCCCCCGCGATTTTAATTAATTTCTGCTATCGGGAAAATTCCGGCAATACGTCGCCGGTCGTCGTGCCCGTTGCATCGGATCCCTCCCGTGCCCCGGCGAGTCTGCCCGAACGTCGCACGTCCATCCGTGCGGAGCATGTTGCCCCTGCGTGTGCCGGAGCCCCCCTATGCAAAAGTAGGGGGGTGACCCATCCCGGCCGGACGCGCACATCTGCAGAATCCAGATACGGGCCGATGCGAAGACTTCGCCGGCCCGCGTCCGCAGCACAGCATGACGCCCAGCCCGTATCGCTGGTTGACCCCTTGGATGGAGGTCATATGTTCAGTACCCGCGCGTGTTGCAGCAGTGTGGCGGCACTGTTGCTCCTGATGTGCGCCGTTCCCTCGTTCGCCCAGTCGTTCCGGGTCCAGTGCCCGTTCACCACGCCGTCGCACCCGACCGCGCTGGCGCCCGGTGTCGGCGAACCCGCTTACACGAAGCCGACCTATACCGGCCAGAATTCCACGTCGACCGGCGCGGTGAACGGCGCGATCAAGTGCCAGCAGATCTCGGGCGGCGACGGCTACGCGACGATGGCCAACGGCGTGCAGACCTACCTGTTCGCGTTCGGCCCGCTGTCCGGGCTCGCGGACGTGAAGGCCGGGCTGCCGGGCACGGAGCTCGCGTCGGTGTTCAACACCGTCGGCGACCCCAGGACGGACCCGACCTACAACGGCGCGGTCGGCCTCGCGCCCGATCCGGATGCCGGCGGCGCGCTGACCGGCCACGTCGATCCGCGCCCGATCATGGACATCGGCGTGATGAACGGCAACCAGCCCGCGCCGATGATGGCGATCGACGAGGACGACGAGTTCTTCCTCACGCTCACGAACGTCGGGATGATCATGCGCCCGGACCTGTTCGAGAAGCATACGGTGCACTTCCACGGCTATCCGAACGCGTCGTCGTTCTATGACGGCGTGCCGGACGCGTCGGTCGCGATCAACATCGGCGCGAGCTTCACGTACTACTATCTCGCGCCGGATGCGGGCACCTATTTCTGGCACTGCCACATCACGCCGCCGGAGCACCTGCAGATGGGCATGGTCGGCCAGATCTACGTGCGGCCGCGCCAGGACCGGGTGCCGAAGGGCGTGTCGCTGTACGAGGCGCTGGTGACGCAGCAGTCGGACCTGCGCACGCGCTGCGGCAACGACATCCTGTGCTCGACGCCGCTGCCGCCGCAGAACAACGGCCTCGTGCGGGCGGCCAACGCCAACATTCCGGCGACCACGCCCGAGACGCTGTCGCTCTACGCGTACAACGACGGCGACGGCTCGACCGCGTACGACGTCGAGTATCCGATCCAGATCCATGGCTTCGATCCGAACTTCCACTTCGTCGGCATGACGTTCAATCCCGAGCCGTTCACCGACATGAAGGACAAGTTCTTCCTGCTGAACGGCCGCAGCTATCCGGACACGGTGACCGCAGGGGCGATGTCGACGCCCGCGTCCGACAGTGCGATGCATCCGTCGCAACCGCTGCCGACGCTGGTCAACATTCCGGCCGGCGGCCGCGCGCTGTTGCGGATCTCGGATCTCGACGTGACCGAATACCAGACGCTGGCGTCGCTCGGCATCCCGATGCACGTGATCGCGCTCAACGCCCGCATGTTGCGCGACATGGCCGGCAACAACATGGCCTACGACACGAACTCGATCACGCTCGGAGGCGGCGAGTCGCTCGACCTGATTCTCGACGCGAGCGACAAGACGAAGTACCACTCGGGCCAGATTTTCTATCTGTACACGCCGAACCTCGATCACCTGTCGAACGATCAGGAGAACTTCGGCGGCCTGATGACCGAGGTCCACATCTGCAGCGCGGTGGATCCGGTCACGAAGCATTGCACTCTTTGATGACCAGGGGCCGCCCGCATCATCGGGCGGGCCCCGGCCGGGAAGTCCTGCCCTGAGGAGAAAAGCCGTGGGACACATCACTCATCATGCCTGGACCGCGACGCTCGCCCGTCTCGGACGGCTCGCACGCGTCGGTGTCGCGACGCTCGCCGCGTTGCTGTCGGTGCACGCGCACGCCGCCGCGCCGGGCATCACCGGCAAGGTCTTCAACCTCACGGCCCAGGAAGCGCGCATCACCCAGCCCGACGGCACGAGCGTCTATTCGTGGGGCTACGGCTGCGCGGCGACCAGCGCGACGCCGCTCGTCTTCTCGCCGTCGACGATTACCGGCGCGACCTGTCCGACGATGCAGATTCCCGGTCCGACGCTGATCGTCAGGCAGGGCGACATCATCACGGTGACCCTGACCAACAACCTGCCGGCGGCGGCCGGCAACACGTCGATGCTGTTTCCCGGCTTCGTCGTGTGCACGGGCACACTGAGCCCGGACGGCAAGACCTGCACCGGCACCTCCGGCGTGGCGGGGCTGCTGGCGCAGGAAGCGCAGCACGGCGCGACGGTCACCTACACGTTCGTTGCAGCGACGCCCGGCACGCATACGTACTACAGCGGCACGCAGGGCGACCTGCAGATCGAGATGGGGCTGTACGGCGCGATCATCGTGCTGCCGAACACGGCAGCCAACACGGCGGGCTGCATGGCGCTGCCGGATTCGGGCAGGCCGTTCGGCCAGCGCGATTTCCGCAACGCAGTGGCGGCATTCGACAACAGCGCCGCGTGCTATGACCGTGAGTATCTTTTTCAGTTCTCCGAAATGGATCCGCGCATCCATCAACAGGCGGAGCAGCAGGTCGCGGCCAATACGTCGTGCACGAAGCCGACCGGTTGCATGACGGTCGAGACCGAGCCTTATCATCCGGCGTATTTCATGGTCAACGGCCGCTCGATGCCGGACGACATGGATCCGAACTACGCGCCGCAGTACCCGCACCAGCCGTACAACGGCAACCCGCACATGCATCCGGGCGAACTGGTGCTGCTGCGAATCATCGGCACCGGCCGCTGGCAGCATCCGTTCCACGAGCACGGCAATCACGTGCGCGTGCTCGCGCGCGACGGCAACCTGTTGCTCAGCCCGGTCGACCCGAGCCACCCGGCGAACCCGCGGCTGCCGGCCGGCCCGCTGCTGTTCACGACCACCACGACGCCGGGCACCACGCTGGACGGGATCTTCTACTGGACCGGCAAGGGCCTGAACTGGGACGTCTACGCGCACTATCCGGGCGACGGTTCGGTGTGCGTGCCTGACGCGAACGGCTACTACACGACGGCGTCGAACCCGCCGGCGCCGCGCAGCGCGCCGAACTACTACGAGTGGTGCCAGGACCACGGCAAGGCGCTCGAGAAGGCGCCGTTCGGCAAGGTCGCCAGCGGCGGCCCGGTCACGCTGCCGGACTCGAACATCCTGACGAACGGTTTCTGGTATGGCGGCAGTCCGTATCTCGGGCCGGACGCGACCGTGCGTGCGACGGCGCCGACCGGCACGTCGCCGCCCAGCAACACGATCCTGAACCCGCCGGCGACGGAAGCAGGCTTCGCGTTCATGTGGCACTCGCATAACGAGCGCGAGATCACGACGAACAACATCTTCCCGGGCGGAATGATGATGATGATGCTCGTTGATCCTCCGGTATTTCCGATCGACGAATCCAATTAGGGGTGGGGAGAAAGACGATGAGATCCACCAAGCTCACGGCGACGCTCCTTGATCTGTTCAAGGCGGGGGTCGCGGCATCCATCTTGCTGACGGCAGGCGAAGCCTGTTTCGCGCAAGCGGTCGTCAATCTGACGGCGAAGGCGTCCACGGCGATGATGCCGGACGGGCAGGCCGTGCCGATGTGGGGCTACAGCTGCACGCCGGCTGCCGTGGCGACGGTGCCGGCCGCGAATGCGACCTGCGCGGCGGCGAATCCGGCCGCCGGCGCGAACTGGTCGCCGGTGGTCGTCACCGTGCCGGCCGGGCAGCTGCAGATCAACCTGACGAACAACCTGCCTGCGCCCGTGCCGACCTCGCTCGTCATCGTCGGCCAGCTGGGCGGCGGTCTGGGCGACAAGCCGACGACCACGCCGAGCCCGGTCCATCCGACGCAGACGGCCACGAGCTGGCCGACCGTCACGGCGACCTCGACCGCGCCGATGGCATCGTTCGTGCCGCCCGCGCAGGGGCCGCGCGTGCAGTCGTTCGGGACCGAGGTGGCGCCGTCGACCGATCCGAAATCGCACACGACGCTCACGTGGACCAATCTCAAGCCCGGCACGTACCTGCTCGAGTCGGGCACGCACCCGTCGATCCAGGGGCCGATGGGCCTCTACGGGGTGCTGGTGGTGACGAGCCCGAGCGTCCCCAGCTCGACGTGCGCATCGACGAAACAGGCCTATCCGAATTCGGTGTCCTGCTATGACGCCGACGTGCCGCTCGTGATGAGCGAGATCGATCCGGTGCAGAACGCCGCGGTCGCCGCGGCCGTCGCGACCAAGGGCTTCAGCGAAACCGCCGCGTGGTCGGGCCAGCCCGGCGGCTGCGGCGACTCGAAGTCGGTCACGTTCGGCACCTGCTATCCGCCGGTGGTGAACTACGATCCGCGCTACTACCTGATCAACGGCGTGGCCTTCGATCGCACCAACCCGAACGCGTCGGCCTTCCCGCCGAGCGCGACGGTGCCGCCGTCGACCGGGCAGGTGCTCGTGCGCCTGGTGAATGCCGGGCTGCGCATGCACGTTCCGGCCGTGGTCGGCGCGCAAACGGGCAATCCGTCCGTTCCCGGCTTCACGCTGATCGCCGAGGACGGCAACGTGATTCCCGGCGCCGCGCGCATCCAGAATGCCGTGTTCATGGCGGCCGGCAAGACCTACGACCTGATGCTGAACGCGCCGGCCGCGGGGGCGATGCCGGTGTACGACCGGCAGTTGAGCCTGTCGACCAACAACATGCGCGATGGCGGGATGCAAGGCTACATCGCGGTGAACAACGCCCAACCGTCGGCGACCGCCGGCATCGGCGAAACGCCGACCGCCGCGGGCGCGAACTATTACTTCGTGCCGGGCACGACGCTGAGCGTGTCGGATCCGGCCAAGGGCGTGATCGCGAACGACTCCGGCGTGTACGGCGTGAAGGTCCAGACGCCGCCCGCGAGCGGCACGCTCACGTTGAACACGGACGGTACGTTCACGTATCTGTCGAGCAGCACGGCGAACGACAGCTTCGTCTATCAATCGACCAACGGCACGCCGCCGGTCACGGCGAAGGTGACGTTGACCGCCTGCACCACGAGCAACAAGTGCCTGTCGGTCCCGACGGCCGGCAATGCGAGTTTCGCGAGCAACATCGCGTCGCAGATCCAGGTCGGCGCGCCCGGCGTGCTCGCCAGCGCGAGCGATCCGGCCGGGTTGCCGCTCACCGCGCAAATCGTCGCGTCGAGCGCGACGAACGGCACCGTGACGCTGAATCCGGACGGCTCGTTTACCGCGGTGCCGGCGACGCCGCGGGTCGGCAGCGGCGCGGCCGCGCAGACGATGACGTTCCAGTACAAGGTCACCAACACGCAGATGCAGACGAGCGCGAATGCGGGGACGGTGACCGTGACGTTCAATCCCGGCAGCGGGCTGGTCGTGAACGTGATGGACGCGCCGAGCATGGCGCCGGATGCGACTGCGCCGAACAAGGCGGTCAAGCTCACCGACTATCGCTGGATCATCGAGGAAGACCGCACGATGCAGATCGATCCGGCCTGCCAGGTGAATTCCGCGACGGGAAGGCCGGCGAACTGCCCGCCGCTGCCGGTCCCGAGCCTCGGCACGAACTTCCATACGAGCTACATGCCGGTGGTGGCGTCGGGCTGCGTCGGCACCGTCGCATGTGAATCCGGGCAGACCGTGTACGACCCGGTGTCCAACACGCACCTGCCGACCGTGTGCGACGTCGGCAACGGCGCGTGCCGCACGGGCACGAACGTATCGCAACAGACGCCGGTCGATCCGAAGTACGTGGCGCTCGATCCGGCCAAGCACTACTACATCTCGATCCTGCCGGGCGATGCCGGCAACACGTTCACGAACGGCGGCGGCGTGTCGCCCGACGGCAAGCGGCAATTCAGCATCGCGCTCGACTGCCCGTCGGGCCCGAGCGGCGCGGACTTCGCGCCGGGCACCGGCAAGTGCGGCCACAGCATGGGGGGGGCGCCGATCGCGCCCGCGCAGATCGCGGCGGCGAAGGCCGGACAGACCGGTGCGGGACAGGCCGGACAGCTCAACGTGCTGCTGACGGAAACGCCGTACCAGACCGCGAAGCTGTCGGTGTTCGTGTTCGAGGACGACGCGCCGCTGAACGGCGAAGTGGACGTCAGCGGCGGGTCCGACGGATTCGGCACCGCGCGCGAGCCGGGCCTCGGCGGATTCGAGATCAAGCTCTGGGACGATGCGGGCGGCACCGGCGACCCGACCGGACAGATGACCTACGACATGTTCAACATGCCGCTGTCGAATTCGCTGCAGGGCACCATCGATCCGCTCACCGGGCTCAATGCATGCCCGATCTCGACGGCGACCGACGGCCTGGTCGGCATGATTCCGACCTGCCCGAAATACGAATCGGACGGCAAGACGCTGTCGCCGCTCGTCGGCCAGGCCATCATCGCCAACCTGATGCCGGGCCGCTACGGCGTGATCGCGACACCGGCGGCCGACCGTATCGGCCGCGGCGAGGAATGGCTGCAGACCAACACGCTCGACGGACAGAAGGCGCACGACGCGTTCATCAAGGTCGGCGGCCCCGCTTACTTCCAGGAGTTCGGGCCGGCCGGCTACCACGTGTCGATCGGCTTCGCGAATCCGAAGATCATCAACGCGCGCAGGACCAACGCGGCCAAGACCGGGATATGCGACACCGGCCCGTGCCCGAACACGCTCACGGGCCGCGTGACGAACCTGCACTACAGCCGCCCGCCGAACGAGAACCTGTACAGCAGCGGTTCGCGCGATTCGCTGGCGTTCTCGCAATGCTATGTGAGCGTCGGCGATCCGGACAGCGAGGATTACGGCTTCACGAAATGCGACAGCCAGGGGCGGTTCACGATCAGCGGGCTGCCGAGCGGCACGACGCGCATCACCGTGTTCGATCAATGGAACGACCAGATCGTCGACGGGCTGGCCAAGGCGGTCCAGTTGCCCGCGGCCAACGGGAGCACGACGGTCGACATCGGCGACCTGGCGGTGCTGCAGTGGCATACGAACCTCTATACGCGGACCTTCATCGACCTGCACGGCGACGGCGTCTCGCATCCGGACGACCCCGGCATCGCGCTGGCGTCGGTCAACATGCGGTTCCGCGACGGCAGCTTCTCGAACTTCAATGCGACCGACGGCAATGGTTACGCGCCGTTCAACGAAGTGTTTCCGCTGTTCAACTGGTATGTGGTCGACGACGACCTGACGCGCTTCAAGCCGACCGGCACGCACGTGGTGTATGACGCGGGCGGCCCGGTGGACGGCACCAACTCTGCCGGCAGCGGGCACTCGACGCTGGCCGCGAACTTCGCGAACACGGCAGAAACCCTGCCGCTGCCGGCGAACCTGCATGTGCCGGGCGCCCGGTATTGTGCGGACGCGGATTGCGCGTCGACCGGCAGCGGTTCGACCGGGCGGGTCGATCCGCCCTGGGTGACCACGGAGGCATGGCAGGGCTTCTCCGGCCAGAACTCGTTCATCGAGTACGGCAAGACGCCGTTCGCGAAGGGCGAGAACGGCGGGATACGCGGCGAGGTGATCTACGCGTCGACGCGGCCGTTCGACGATCCGACGCTGCTGATCCACACGAAGTGGACACCCAACGTGCCGAACGTCACGGTCAACCTGTACCAGGAGGGCACGGCCACGGACGGCACGACCAACCTGACGCTGGTGGACACGACCAAGACGGCGAGCTGGGACGACTGGGCGCAGGGCTTCCGCGCGGACGGCGTGACGCCGAACATGAACTGCCCGGGCCAGGATCCGAACGACCCGTTCTACTTCACGCTGAAGAACAGCACCAACTGGCTCGATCCGCAACATCGCCAGCTGCCCGCGAACGCGCAGTACAAGTGCTACGACGGCATGCATGCGTTCAACCAGATCCAGCCGGCGCCGTATGACGGGATGTACAAGTTCCCGAGCGTGACCGCGACGGATGCGAACGGCAAGCCGGTCGCGTCGAACTGCACGATCTGTGTCGGGAAGAACCCCGTCGACGGCACGCCGATGCTGCCTGCCGGCAAGTACGTGGTGGAAATCATCGTGCCGCCGGGCTACGAACTGGTGAAGGAGGAAGACAAGAACATCCTGATCGGCGACAACTACATCGCTCCGGTGACGCAGCAGTTCGCCGGCATCGGCGCGGTCTTCATCCTGCCCGACCAGGCCGCGGTGAATTCGACGTACAACAAGAACAACCCGCAGAACCCGACCACGAACCTCGGTTCGACGCCGCATGCCGAAGGCGACACCGGCAGCGTCGAGCGGTTCTGGCCGTGCGTCGGCGAGTTGCGCATCGTGCCGGACTACATCAGCCTGTTCCCGGGATCGAAGGAAGTCGCACCGTTCGCGGGCGCTTCCCGGCATCTGTGCGACCGCAAGGAGGTGATGCTGACCGACGAGGAATCGGTGCTCGCGAAGTTCTGGATTTTCAGCTCGACGCACGTCGCGGCGCACTACACGGGCTTCATGCTCGACGACTTCTCGTCGGAGTTCGACCCGTATTCGCCGCAGTTCGGCGAGAAGTTCGCCGTGCCGAACGTGCCGATCTCGTTCAAGGATTTCTCCGGCAACGAAACCTCGCGCACCTATACGGATCAATGGGGCATCTATAACGGACTGACGTTCTCGACCTGGGAAGTGAACCCGCCGAACCCGACCGGCTATGCGCCGACGATGATGGTCACGTGCATGAACGATCCGGGCCCGATCCCCGATCCGCTGCACCCCGGCAAGACGATGACCGATCCGCTGTACAACCCGGCATACAGCCAGTTCTGTTACGAGATTCCGTTCATGCCCGGACAGACGCAGTACATGGATACGCCGGTGGTGCCGGTGCAGTCCTTCGCGGACGGCTATAACCAGCCCGACTGCGCGTATCCGGATGCGACGCCGGCGATCTCGAGTGTGACCGGCGATGCGATCGGCACCGGTGCGGGCCCGTGGGTCAGCGCGCCCGGCAAGCAGCTGACGATCAACGCGCTGGGCGACCAGCAGGTGGTGAACCACGCGTACACGGGGCCGAGCCAGACCACGGCGCCGTTCAACCAGAAGTACGTCACGCGCCATTACGGCTTCGGCGCGTCGCAGGGTACCGGCTCGGTCACGATCGCGGGCGTCACTGCGCCGGTCGTGTCGTGGAGCGACTCGAAGATCGTGGTGCTCGCGCCCGACCTGAGCCTTCCGTTGCTCCCGTCGCTGAAGGTGCCGTCGACCTGCACGATCCAGCAGATGGGCGCGCCCGCGACGCAGTGCGGCGAACTCGTGATCACGGCCGGCAACGGCAAGCGGTCGATCGACGCGGTCACGGTGACGATCGGCGGCAAGGCGCCGACCTACGTGAGCGGCGAGAACGGCGCGAGCAATGCGCTGCAGACGGCGATCAACAATGCGAGCGCGGGCGACATGATCGTCGTCGGTCCGGGTACGTACAACGAGATGCTGGTGATGTGGAAGCCGGTGCGGCTGCAAGGCGTGGGCGCCGCGTCGGTGACGATCAATGCGAATACGCATCCGTCCGGCAAGCTCGATCCGTGGCGCAGGCTGATCGCGTGCCTGTTCGGCACGTCGCTGAACGGCGGGATGATTTCGGCCACGTACGACCCGACGAAGCCGATCTCGTCGACCAACAACCCGTACGATCCGTCAGGCGCCTACCAGTGCCCGGCGCAGATGCAGGGGCACGTGGATCCGATTCCGTTCGAGCCGACCGTCGGCTGGGACAGCAGTCAGAACGGCAACCTGGGCGAGCTGCTGATCGAGCCGTCACTGCTGGGCGCGTATGAAGGCGCCGGCATCACGGTGCTGGCCAAGGGCGTGCAGCCGAGCACGAACTGCACCGCGAACGGCGTCTGCACGATGCTCACCGCGCACGACTGCACGACGGACCCGAACAACCTGAACTACGGCAACTTCCTGTGCAACCCGTCGCGCATCGACGGGGTCACGGTCACCAACAGCTCGCAGGGCGGCGGCGGGATCTTCCTGCACGGCTGGAACCATTACACGGAGGTATCGAACAACCGCGTGACCGGCAATGCCGGCACGCTGTCGGGCGGCATCACGGTCGGCCTGGTGGAAGTGCCGGACGGCAACATCGCCGCGGACGGCGTGACGCAGTTGCCGTTCATGTACAACACGTTCGTCAACGTTCACCACAACGCCGTCACGGCAAACGCGTCGTATGGCGACGAGATCAACTCGACCACGCCGTCTTCGGCCGGCGGCGTGACCCTGTGCTCGGGCGCCGACTACTACCGCTTCAACTACAACTGGGTCTGCGGCAACATGAGCAGCGGTGACGGCGGCGGCGTCGCGCATTTCGGGTTCAGCTACAACGGCGACCTGTCGCACAACGTGGTGTTGTTCAACCAGAGCAACAACCCGACGTTGCCGACGTACGGCGGCGGGATCATCGCGCAGGGGGTGCCGCCCGACGGCACGTTCTGCGAGAACGCGACCGTCGACGTCGATTGCGCGCCGCAACTGTCCGACGGCATCGGCCCGAATCTCGTGATCGACGGCAACCTGATCATGGGCAATACGGCGGAAAGCGGGAAGGGCGGCGGGCTGCGGCTGCAGAACGTCAACGGCACGGACGTGCAACGCAATCTCGGGAACCCGAACAACTGGTACCAGGTGCGCGTCATCAACAACATCATCGCGGACAACGTGGCCGGCTGGTCGGGCGGCGGCGTGTCGCTGCAGGATGCGGTGCGCGTCAGCTTCATCAACAACACGGTGATCGCGAACGATGCGACGGCGTCGGCGGGCGTGCTCTTCAATACGCCGGCCGCGGCGCAGTCGAACGTCGCGCCGCCGGGATGCACGAGCAGCCCGAACAGCGCGGAATCGACCTGTACGAGTTTCATCGAGACATCGACGCAGCAGCCGGCCGGACTGGAGACGACGACGCATACGCAGAACCTGATGGCGGCGTTCGTCCCGCCCGCGGGTTTCACGGGGCAAGTCACCTGTCCCGCGAACGCGCCGAACTGCACGAAGTTCTCGAATCCGGTGCTGAGCAACAACCTGTTCTGGCAAAACCGCTCGTTCTACATCTCGGTGAGTTCGCAGCCGAACCCGAACATCCCCGGTGTGCAGAACGCGGTCACGCTGAACCCGATCCTGAACCAGAAAGGGCAATCGACCGGCTTCTGCGTGACGGGCGGCACGACTCCGCCGTTCTACTGGGACATCGGCGCGTACGGCGACACCGGGCCGGCCAATCACCAGTCCGGGCTGACCATGAATCCGCAGTACTCGATCATGACCAGCACGGCGGGCTACGCCGCGACCAACAAGGCAACGGACCCGCAGACGATCAGCCAGTACTGCAACGGCTCGCGCGTGCCGCCGGAAGCCGGTGGGAACGGCTTTGCCGTGCCGCCCGGGATCGCCGACGCGGTGTTGCCGAACCCGTTGTTCGGGCTGATGCCGTCGGCCACGCCCGATGAAGGCAACCAGTGGATCAACATGTCGTACGGGCCGCTGTCGCTGTTCAACGAGGCGCTCCAGCCGGGCAGTGCCGGCTACAACGTGATGATGGGCAACTACTCGATCAAGGGCACGTCGCCGGCGATCGGGGCGGCCACGGCATCCGGCGCGCCGAACCACGACTTCTTCGGCACGCCGCGGCCGCAAGGCAACGGCTACGACATCGGCGCGGTCGAGTACGTGGCGCCCGGCCTGCTCGGCGGCCTGCTCAGTGGCGGTACGCCGATCGACCCGCTCGCATTGGGGAGCCAGCCGACCGGCCTGGCCGCGCTTATCCCTGGAGGCGGCGGAATTCCGGGTGTCGGCGGCATCCCGGGCGGCGGTGGCATCCCGGGTGTCGGCGGAATTCCGGGTGGCGGTGGCATTCCGGGTGTCGGTGGAATTCCGGGCGTCGGTGGAATTCCGGGCGTCGGTGGCATTCCGGGTGTCGGCGGAATTCCGGGTGTCGGCGGAATTCCGGGCGTCGGTGGCATCCCGGGTGTCGGCGGCATCCCGGGCATCGGCGGAATCCCGGCGATCTTCAGCCGTAATGCGCCGCTGCCGCCGATCACGGCGCCAGCGCTGAGGCGGCCGCTTGCAGGGGCGCGGCTGGCTTCGCCGGTGACCCGGCCGCTGCCGGCCGGCGCGTTGGCGCAGTCTCCGGCGCTGGCGCGGCCGCAATCGGGTGCGCTGCTGCAGGCCCCGACCCGGACGACGCCGCGCGCCCGCACGCAGACGCCTGGGCAAACGCCTGCGCAGACCCGCGCGCTGCCGCCCGTGCGGCTGCCGGCGCCGACCCCGGCGCAGGCGCTGCCCGCGCCGCTCACGGGAGCGATGCAATGAAACGGGCGGCCGTCCGTGCGGCATCGATGCTGCTGCTCGCGGGCGCTGCCTGCCTCGCCGCGGTCCGGCCGCAGCCGGCCGCGGCCGGGCAGGATGCGCCGGCCGGCCCCGTGGCCGCCCGGCACTCGCCTTACCTGCCGGTGAGCCTGCCGCGGCAGGCGAAGGCCTATTACCAGATGGCGAAGGGCATCGACAACTTGCACGTGCGCAGCACCGCGTCCGGCAACCTGATCCGTTTCAGCTACCGCGTGACCGATCCCGACAAGGCGCGGCTGCTCGGCGACACGAAAGCGACCGTCTACCTGTACGGCGAAACGAGCCACGCGATGCTCGCGATTCCGGTGATGGACCAGATCGGCGCGCTGCGCCAGACCGGTCAGCTCGAGACCGGACACGAATACTGGATGGTGTTTTCCAACAAGGGAGGGCCGATCAAGCGCGGCGAACGGGTCAGCATCCTGATCGATTCGCTGCACATCGACGGGCTGGTGGTCGAGTAATCACATACATGCGCATGCCGTCGCGCATCGGCAACGGGCGGCCTGCATGCGGGGAGAGCAGTCATGAACCGGTTTCTTTTCAAGTCGATTTCGGCGGCGTGTGCCGCCGGCTTGTTGACTTGCGGCCAGGTCGCATCCGCGGCCTCGGCGGCGGGGAATGCGCAGGAGGCGTCGGCGTCGCACATGGACGCGGCGCAGATCGCCGAGCGCAATGCGGCGGCCCATGGCGGGCTGCAGGCGTGGCGGGCGGTGTCGTCGATCAGGATGACGGGGCAGCTCGATGCGGGCGGCACGAAGAACGTCAGGCTGCCGTTTACGCTGACGTTGAAGCGTCCGCGCAAGAGTCGGCTCGAGATCCAGTTCGAGCAGCAAACGGCGCTGCAGGTGTACGACGGCGCGCAGGGCTGGCTGGTCAGGCCGTACCTCGGCCGCAACGACGTCGAGCCGTATACGCCGGCGCAGCTCAAGTCCGCCGCGTCATCGGCCGAACTCGACGGGCCGCTGATCGATTACGCGGCCAAGGGCACCACGATCCAGGCGCTCGGCACGGAGCAGGTGGAAGGGCATCGCGCGTATGTGCTGAAGCTGACGTCGAAGGAGGGCGCGACGCGCCGCCTGTGGGTCGACGCGTCGAGCTTTCTCGAACTGAAGATCGACGGCGAGCCGCGCGTGCTGGACGGCAAGACGCACAGCGTCGCCGTGTTCTATCGCGATTACAGGAAGGAGAACGGCCTCGTCATGCCGCACACGCTCGAGACCGTAGTGAGCGGCGTCAAGGGAGCGCACCGGATCACGATCGAGCATGTCGCGCTCAACGAGCCGGCCGACGACACGATGTTCGGCAAGCCGCCGCTCACCTTCGCGAAAGCGCCGAGTCACCCGGCCGAGACCCGGACGAGGTGACGGCCATGGGACGGATCGGATCGTGGGTGCTCGCCGGCTGCGCGATGGCGGCCTTGTGCGGGTGCGAGCAATTGCCGGGGCAGGGCCTCGGCGTGGACCAGATCGTCGAGAAGAACATCGCGGCGAGAGGCGGGCTCGACGCGTGGCGCAAGGTCCAGACGATGGTCTGGTCGGGCCATGTGGACAGCCCGAACGCGCCGGTGCGCAGCATGCCGTTCATCCTGGCGATGAAGCGCCCGAACAAGACGCGCTTCGAGATCACCGTGCTCAACCAGAAGGCCGTGCGCGTGTTCGATGGCCGCGAAGGCTGGAAACAGGCCGCGAGCGGCAGCGCCGGCGTGCGGCCGTATACGCCGGGCGAGCTGATGTCCGCGCGCGACGAGCAGGTGATCGACGGCCCGCTGTTCGACCACGATGCGAAGGGCATCGGCGTGACGCTGGAGGGCGTCGACCCGATCGGCGGGCACGATGCATACCGCCTGGCGGTGAAGTTGCCGTCCGGCGCGGTACGGCATGTGTGGATCGACGGGCGGAGTTTCCTGGACGTGAAGGCCGACCGCCAGGTGCGCGGGCCGAGCGGCCCGCTCACGGTGGAGGTGAACTACGGCAACTTCAAGCTCATCGACGGCCTGCAAATCCCGCTCAGGATCGAGAGCGGAACGGCAGCCTCGCCGACCAAGGACACGCTGATCATCGACAAGGTGTCGCTGAATCCGCCGCTCGACGATGCGCTCTTCGGCCGGCCCGTGTCGCCGGGCGGACGCCGTGCGGCGTCGATCGATGCGCGCGTGTCGGCGGCCCCGCCGGGCGTAGCCCGGCCGACGGCACGGCCATGAACGGCATCCGGGGGCGAGCGCGCGCCCTCGCGGCGGCGTGGCCGCCGGCCTCGCGCGGGCGGCTGGCGCGGTGGCTGGTGCTGGCCGCGTTGTGCGCAAGCGCGGGCCACGCGATCGGCGGCGAGCCGGCGGCACCCGTCGTGCCCGCGGACGCGGGAGAAGCCATCTTCCAGCGTGGCATCCTCGGTTCCGGTGCGCCGCTCGAAGCCGTGCATCAGGACGGCGTGCGCCTGCAAGGCGCCGCTGCTGCCTGCATCAATTGCCATCGGCGCAGCGGGCTGGGCTCGAAGGAAGGCAACAACATCATTCCGCCGATCACGTGGCGCTACCTGGTGCATCCGCGCGCGCAGACCGCCGAGGATCTCGATATCCCGTACGTTCCCGGCATGCGCGCCGATCGCGAGCCGTACACGGAAGAACGGCTCGCGCGCGCCGTGCGTGACGGAATCGATCCGGAGGGCAGGCCGCTCGGCAGACTGATGCCGCAATACGCGCTCGGCGACGCCGACATGGCCGCGCTGACCGGCTATCTGAAGCGTCTCGATCGCCGCACGCCGTCGGGCGTGACCGACACGGTGCTGCATTTCGCGACGATCGTCACGCCGGACGCGGACCCGGTGAAGCGGGCGGGCATGCTCGACGTCCTGCAGCACTACTTCGCGGACAAGAACGCGTTTCCGTTCGGCACGACGCCGCCGCTGCGTTCCACGCGAAAAATGATGTTCATGGTCAATCGCCGCTGGGAACTGCACGTGTGGGAACTGAACGGGCCGCCGGACAC
The DNA here is from genome assembly GCF_005502655.1 of Burkholderia sp. 4NA327C6. Taxonomy (NCBI): domain Bacteria; kingdom Pseudomonadati; phylum Pseudomonadota; class Betaproteobacteria; order Burkholderiales; family Burkholderiaceae; genus Burkholderia; species Burkholderia sp. 4NA327C6. Next base: position 56,757 of record NZ_SCNZ01000010.1, read on the forward strand.
GTGGCGCGCGCAGTTGACGCAGTTTCTCGCCCGGCAGCCGGTGCTGGCCGTGGTGTCGGGGCTCGGCGGCAGGAACTGGGCGCCCGTTCACGATTTCTGCGAGGCGCAGGCCGTGCCCTGCCTCTTTCCGAACGTCGAGGTGCCGGTCGAAGCCGAGCACGATTTCTACTCGGTGTACTTCTCGCGCGGCGTGCTGCTCGAGTCGGACCTGATCGCGAAGCGCGTGCTGGACGAAGTCGGCGCGCGGCCGGTGAAGACGGTCAGGCAAGTCTATCGCGCGGGCGACAACGGCGAGCGTGGCGCACAGGCGCTGGCCGCCGCGCTGAAGGCGCGCGGCATCGCGGTGTCGAATCATGCGCTCGCACCGCACGACGGCGTCGCGCACGCGTTGCGCGGGATGCCGCGCGACGATGTGCTCGTGCTGTGGCTGAGGCCGCCCGATCTCGCGGCGCTCGAGCATGTGCCGCCGGCGGTGGACACCGTGTTCATGTCGGGGCTGCTCGGCGGGCTCGACAGCACGCCGCTCCCGACGAGCTGGCGCGCCGTCACGCGCGTTGCCTATCCGTTCGACTTGCCCGAAGGGCGGCGCGTGCGCGTCGACTACGCGTTCGGCTGGTTCACGATCCGGAAGATTCCGATGGTCGCGCCGCAGGTGCAGGCGGATACCTATCTCGCGTGCGGCCTGCTCGCCGAGACGCTGAGCCACGTGGTCGACGCGTTCGTGCGCGAGTATCTCGTCGAGCGCATCCAGGACATGCTCGAACGCCGCATCCTGACCGGCTACTACCCGCGCCTGACGCTCGCGACCGGGCAGCGCTTCGCGTCGAAGGGCGGCTATATCGTCCGGTTCGCCGGGCCGGACCGCACGAAGATCTCCGCCGACGGAGACTGGATCGTTCCCTGAGCAGTCGCGCGCCTTCGGATGGAGTAGGAAACAGGCTGCGTATGGAGGGAGTCGCCCCATGTCGGTTTCGATGCGTGCATCGCACACTGGAGACATCGTGCGACATGGCGATGTCGCGCCGAGGCATCGCGGCATACGATGCGGGGAGGGAAACCGTCATGACTACGTTCCTGGCCGGCCATGAGGTTCGACATCGCCGGGCACGTCGCGGCTGGCTGGCCGCGCTCGCGGTGCTCGCGTTGCTGCAATTGCCCGTCGCGCACGCGTTGCCGATCTTCGCGCGCCAGACCGGGCAGAGCTGCGTCGCGTGCCATGCCGGCGGACAGTTTCCGGAACTCACGCCGTACGGGCGCATGTTCAAGCTGAACGGCTACACGTTCGGAGAACGCACGATTCCGCTTGCCGCGATGGCGATTGGCGACCTGAGCAAGACGCGCTACAACAGCGATTCCAGCGGCGCGCCGATCAACCCCAAGGACGGCCTGCCGATCTTCGACTTCGCGAGCGTGTTCCTCGCCGGGAAGATTACCGACCATCTCGGCGGCTTCGCGCAGTTCACCTACATCGCCCACGATCATCAGGACGGCGACGGGCGATGGAAAGGCCACTGGACGTCCGACAATACCGACTTCCGCTTCGTCGACCGGATCATGACGTCGGCGAACGACCTGATCGTCGGCTTGACGGTGCACAACAACCCGACCGTGCAGGACGTATTCAACACCGCACCGGCATGGGGTTACCCGTACGTCTCGTCGACCATCAGCCCGGTGGCGAAGATCCCGAACCTGCCCTTGCTCGAAAGCGGGTCGCTCGCGACGCAGGCGGTCGGCACCGGCGCCTACGTGTACTGGAACAGCCTGCTGTACGCGGAGCTGACCACCTACAGCACCGCGGACGGCATCTGGTCGTTCCTGAGCCACGGGAACAACGAAGGGAACCCGAATCACCCGCAGATCTATCTGCGCGGCTACAACCCGTATGCGCGCATCGCGCTGACCCACGATTGGGGGCCGCATAGCGTGATGGTCGGCGCATTCGGCTTCAGCGTCGACGTCTACCCGAACGACGCGAACAATTTCCCGATTTTCGGGACCGGCGTCACGCGTTTTCGCGACTATGGTCTCGACGCGCAATACGAGTACTTGCTCGAGCCGCACACGATCACCGCACAAGCACGCTACGTGCGCGAAAACATTCACGATCCGAACAATTTCATCGTGAGCGACAACACGTCCGCGAACCTGAATTCGTTGCGGCTCAAGGCGTCGTACGTCTACCAGGCCAAGTACGGCGTCAGCCTGTCGTTCTTCAACACGACGGGCACCGCGGACAGTACTGCCTATGCGGCAAGCGCGAACTTCCATCCGAATACGCAGGGCTGGACGCCGGAAATATTCTGGATGCCGGATCAACACGTGCGCGTCGGCATCCAGTACACGCATTTCACCAAGTACCTCGGCGCGACGACCAACTACGACGGCAACGGACGCAATGCGAGGGACAACGATACGTTGTTCGTCTATCTATGGCTCGCTTCGTTCTGACATCGGGCGGGGCGACGGGCGTTGCAGCAGGGAGAGCGCTGACATGAACAAGGTGACCCATTTCGCATGGCTTGCGCTGGTGCTGGCGGCATCGGGTTGTCACGACCTGGAGCGGTCGCGGGAAGTCGACAATCCGGTCGTATCGGGCAGGACCATCGCGCTGCAGGTGTGCTCGAACTGCCACGGCGCGACCGGCGTGTCGGTGTCGCCGATGTTTCCGAAGCTCGCCGGACAGCGCAAGGAATACCTCGTCGATCAGTTGACGGACTTCAAGCATCACGCGCGCGCCGATCCGAATGCGAAGCGCTACATGTGGGGATTCACGCATCTGACCGATGCGCAGATCGACGAGATCGCCGACTATTTTTCGGGCCAGCCGCCGGTCCTCGGCGCGTCCGACGATCACGCGCTGCTCGATGCGGGCAAGGCGATCTTCGTGTCGGGGTTGCCCGACAAGGGCGTGTCGGCGTGTGTCGGGTGTCATGGCCAGCATGGCGAGGGCATGAGCCGGTTCCCGCGGCTCGCCGGCCAGCACGCGGACTACGTGCTGAAGCAACTGAGGGTTTTCCGGGAAACCGACTCGCGGCCGCGCGGCGCTGTCATGAAGTCGGTGTGCGCGAACATGACCGAGCAGGACATGCGCGCCGTCGCGGCGTACGTCGAGGCGTTTCCGCTGGAAGCCGACGCACCGCCGACCCCGGCGGCCGCGCAATGAGCACGTGCCGCTGAATCGGCGTCGCGTGCGGCGGGTGCCGCGCAGCGGGCAGACGAACGGCGCCGGCGTCGACCATTTGGGTGTCTCGTCTTCCCCGGGGCGGGGCACCTTTTTTTAAAACTGGCAGTTCCATTTCGGTGACGCACATGAAGGCCATTCAAACCCCGCGCGGCGGCATGGCGTCCGTCGCCGCGTCGCTGCATCGGCGGCTTCGTGCGCCGGCCGTGGCTCGCTCGCGCGAGCCGGGCGACGACCGCTCGTTCCTCGCGCGCCTGTCGGTCGTCGACTGGCTGTTCGCCCTGGCGCTCGTGGCGGGCGCGGGCCATGCGCTCGTGCACTACCACGCGTACATGGATGACTACGACAAGGCGGTGATGATCGGCACCGTGCCGGCGCTCATCGTGCTCGGTTGGCGCTGGAAGCCTGCGCGGCTGATGATGGCGTCGATCGCCGTGCTGGCGCTGCTGTCGATCCAGATCTACCAGGGCGATCTCGCGCGTGCCGATTCGGCGTTCTTCCTCAAGTACTTCCTGTCGAGCCAGTCGGCGATCCTGTGGATGAGCGCGTTGTTCGTGCTCGCGACGATCTTCTACTGGATCGGCTTGCTCGCGCGCTCGGCGTCGGGTTCCGCGATCGGGCAGAAGCTCACGTGGGTCGCCGTGCTGATGGGCTTCACCGGCCTGATGGTGCGCTGGTACGAGTCCTACCTGATCGGGGCGGACGTCGGGCACATTCCGGTGTCGAACCTGTATGAGGTGTTCGTCCTGTTCAGCCTGATCACCGCGCTGCTGTATCTGTATTACGAAGGCCACTACGGCACGCGCGCGCTCGGCGCGTTCGTGCTGCTGGTGATCAGCGCGGCCGTCGGCTTCCTGATGTGGTACTCGGTCGCGCGCGACGCGCAGCAGATCCAGCCGCTCGTACCGGCGCTGCAAAGCTGGTGGATGAAGATCCACGTGCCGGCGAACTTCATCGGCTACGGCAGCTTCGCGCTGTCGGCGATGGTGTCGGTTGCGTACCTGATGAAGGAGCGCGGCGTGCTCGCGGATCGCCTGCCGACGCTCGACGTGCTCCACGACGTGATGGTCAAGTCGATCGCGGTCGGTTTCGCGTTCTTCACGATCGCGACGATCCTCGGCGCGCTGTGGGCCGCCGAAGCATGGGGCGGCTACTGGAGCTGGGACCCGAAGGAAACCTGGGCGCTGATCGTGTGGTTGAACTACGCGGCGTGGCTGCACATGCGCCTGATGAAGGGCCTGCGCGGCACGGTGGCTGCATGGTGGGCGCTCACGGGCCTGCTCGTGACGACCTTCGCGTTCCTCGGCGTCAACATGTTCCTGTCCGGGCTGCACAGCTACGGGCGGCTCTGACGCGCGCACGGTGGCGCCTACCGTGTTCTACCCATGCACTTTGGCGAGCATTACCACTACAAGCCGGATGCGCGCCGAACCAGAATGTTTCAAGGGCGTATCGCCGCATTGCGCGGTGACGTAGGAGGAGCCATGAGACGCGTCTATTACCTGTTGCCGACGACGCAATGCGCGCAGTCGGTCGTCGGCGAGTTGCTGTCGATGCGAATCGAGTGGCGACATATCCATTGCCTCGCGAATCACGCCGTGATGCGCGACGGGTTGCCGGAGGCGACGCTCGCGCAGCGCAGCGACCTGCTGCCGTCGCTCGCGCGCGGCACCGCCGTCGGCTTCGGGACCGGCATGCTGCTCGGGCTGCTCCTGATGGTGTTCCCGCCCGATGGTTTGCAGATCGGCGGCGGCGTCGTCGTGGCGATCACGCTGTTCGGCGCGGCCTTCGGCGCGTGGGTGGCGACGATGATCGGCGTCGACGTGCCGAGCACGCGCCTGAAGCGCTTCGAGGACGGCATCGAGCACGGTGAATTGCTGATGATGATCGACGTTCCGACCGACCGCGTTCACGAGATCGAAGACGCGATCAAGCTTCATCACACGGATGCGCATCTGCAGGGCGAAGATCCGACCATCCCGGCGTTTCCGTGATCGCCACCTGACCCGTCGGCCGGTGTCGCGCCGGCCGACGCCGGCGTTTCAACTCGCGGCGAGCAGCCGTTTGTAGCGCGCCAGGACGCGAGGCACGTACTCGCGCGTCTGCGGCATCGACGGAATGCGATAACCTGCCCGAATCACGGCGTTCTCCCCGGCATTGTAGGCAGCGAGCGTGAGCTCGACGTTCTCCTTGAACAGGTCGAGCAGGAAGCGCAGATACCGCGCGCCGGTCAGCACGTTGTCGCGCGGATCGAACATGTCGACGCCGGCGAAGCGCCGCGCCGTTTCCGGCATCAATTGCATGAGCCCGAGCGCGCCTTTGTCCGAGACGGCCTTCGGGTTGTATCCCGATTCGACGTCGATCACCGCGCGTAGGAGTTCGGGCGGAATATTGAACGACCGGCTTGCCTCGGCGATGACGTCCGCCAATGACGACGCGATCGCCGATTTCGGCGCGGCGCGCTTCGCTTCCGATGCGCTCGGCCTTTCGGCGGCGACGATCACTTTCAGATTGGCCGTGCCGGGCTCGTTGGTCAGGACGATGGCGCCATTGCTCGCCACCGTGCCGAAGATCTGCGCGTGCGCGGTGCACGACCACACCGAGCCGAATCCTGCGCATGCGGCAACGAGCGCTGTTCCCAATACGGATGAAGGGCGGCTATGCATCTTTCTGGCCTCCTGCATCTGCATTGTCGTTGCGGGTGCATCGGATCGGCAATGGGGCGACCTCCTACACTTCGATACCGCAAGCGACACCCCCGCGCCGCGATGCAAAACTGTTACAAAAGAAATCGCCGGTAATATCCGGTCGACGCGCGAAGTTGACGATTCTTACGCGGAATAGTTGGTTTCTGCTCAATGCACGCGCCGTTGCAGAATGATTTGTTTCCTGCGTGCCGGAAACGATCGCGTAGTCCCGCCATCGGTAGTCCTACTGATGGGACGCACACAATCAATTCGATTCAGCTATGAAACATTCCTGCCGCTGCGCCACGTTTCGGCGCAGGCGTGTGCGTCGCGGATGCTCGCACGCGGCGCGCTGGCGCGATCCTTGCACGTTGCACGGGTGTGACCCGTTGCTCGCGAGACAGGTCGCCAGACCGGACAAGGCAACCAGAACATGTCCGGCACCGTGCAAACGAGGCGTCGAGATCCGGCGTGGTGCAAGCGCGGAAAACTTGGGGGAAGCCGTGAATACAAAATGTCGCGTGATGATTGCAGAGGATCATGATCTGCTGCGAAACGGGCTACGGTCGATGCTTTCCGCGCAAGGCGACTACGAAGTGGTCGGCGAAGCGCGCGACGGCAAGGAAGCGTGCCACCTGGCCATGACGCTCGCGCCGGACCTGATCCTGATGGACCTGTCGATGCGCGGGATGAACGGTATCGATGCGAGTGCGACGATCAAGCGGCGTGTACCGACGATCCGCATCGTCGTGCTCACCGTGCATCAGAACGAGGAGTACGTGCGCGAGGCGCTGCGTGCAGGCGTCGAAGGCTACGTGCTCAAGGACGTTTCGTTTGACGAATTGCTGCTCGCGATGCGCATGGTCATGCAGGGAAAGCGGCACCTGAGCGCGGATGTGTACGGCTACATGGTCGACTCGTTCGTGACCGGCCGCGAAGCGCCCGCGCCCAAGAAGGCGTGGGACATCCTGACCGCGCGCGAACGCAGCGTGCTGAAGCTGATCGCGGAAGGGCGCACGAACCGGCAGGTCGGTCAGTACCTGAGCCTGAGCCCGAAGACGATCGAGAAGTACCGGGCGAGCATGATGCACAAGCTCCATCTCGCGAATCTGACGGAACTGGTGCTCGTCGCGATGAACATGGGTCTGTTGACCACGCTCGCGGCGAAATGCGCGGAAACCGATGTGGCCGACGTGCCGGCCAGGCCGGCCGTCGACGGCGTGCAGGTGCCGGACGCCGTCGCGCGGCTGGACGACTATCCCGCTGGCGGCGCGAAGCGCTGAGCGTCGCCGGTATCAGAGCGGCCAGGTTGCCGAGACACGCGTGCCCGTCGTGGCGGACGACTGGATCCCGAACGTGCCGCCGTGCGACTCGATGCGGTGCTGCATGCCGATCAGCCCGAGGCCCGCGGTGCGTGCGTCGTCCGTCGCAAGCGGATGGCGCTCGTAGCCGACGCCGTTGTCGTCGATCGTCAGCAGCAGCCCACCGGCATCGTGTTGCAGGCCGAGCGTGATTTCGGTGGCCTGCGCATGCTTGACGACGTTGTGCAGCGCCTCCTGCGCGACCCGGAACATGTCCGCTTTCAGATGCTCGGGAATTTCGTTGTCGTCGACGTCGCAATTGAACTCGACCGACAGCTGGCTCGCGTCACGCTCGATGCGGCGGCACAGCGACGCGAGCGCGGCCGGCAGCCCGAGCCTGTCGAGCATCGGCGGCTTCAGTTCGCCGCAGATCTGGCGCACTTCGCCGATCGTCTCACGAATCCGCAGCACGGCGACGTCGAGCAGAATCGTCGCGTCGGCGATCTCGCCGCGACGAAGCCGCATGAGCGCGTCCTCATTCATCAGCTTGATGAGCGTCAGCGCCTGGCCGAGCCCGTCGTGCAATTCCGCGGCGAGCCGATGCCGCTCCTTCTGCTGGCCCATCAGCAGATACGTGTGGCACGCATGCACGCCCGCATCGTTGGCCGCGTCGCCGCGTCGTGCGGGCTCGGGCATCGGCGATTCCTCGAACAGCGTCAGCCACATCCGGGTGCCGGGCAGTGCCTGCCGATGTATGACGAATTGCGCTGGATGGCCGCTTCGCCCGCCGAGCATCGCCGTGAACGAATGATGCTCGAGCGCGGCGCTCGCGGAGAGTTCGTCCGCCAGCGCGACGTGGGCGTCGTCGGGTGCCAGGTCGCGCAGCTGGCGACCGACGAGTTCGGCGCTCTTGTATCCGAACAGCGCGGCGGTGCTGCGATTGACCGATACGAAGGCGCCATCGTCGGCGAGAATGGCGAGCGCTGCGCCCCGTGCGTCGGTGACGACGGCGCGGCGGGAATCGTCGTGACGAAGCGCACCGCGCAGCTTGCGCATCGCGTCGATCAGATCGAGCAGCCTGATCCTTGGCCCTTCGGGCTGGCGTTCAGTCATGGTGGCTCCCGAGGCGCGTCTTCAGGAAAACGTAAGGTTTCGACCATTCTAGGACGTGACCGATGCGGGCCGCAACATGGGGATTGCGCGCGTTTGTCATAGGGAAACGCCTGCCGCGCGCACTGCGGGATCGTGCCGGGCGGGCATGTCCTACCGGCCTTTGGGGGGCGTCATCCCATGACGCTCTCCGGCAAATTCATGACACTGCATGGGCGGGGCACGGAATTGTCCGCTGCCTCGCTCGTGTCATGGAGGCCAGTATGAACAGGATCGCCAGATCGACGATGGGCGCATTCGTGGTCGCGGGCGTCGCCCTTGCCACGGCGCCCGCATGGTGCGCGTCCGATGGCGGCGCGATGGAGAACGGCGGCGCAGCGGCGGTCGAAAGCGCGGCGGCGAACGGGAGCGCCACGGAAAACGCGGCACCGGAAGCCGTCGACAATTCGATGGACAAGGACATGCAGAACGGTGTCGAACACGCTGCCGGAAACGCAGCGGACGGCACTGACGGGAATGCCGCTGCCGGCGCGGCGACGCCCGCGCCGGAGCCCTCGATGGAGCACCCGATGGCGCACGCGATGGAGCCGGCGAGTGACCCTGCCGCGGAGCCCGCCGCGGGACCGGCGATGGCGCCCCCGACCGATGCCCCCGCGCAGCCTGTACCGACCGCGCCTGCCGGCAACGCGGTCGACAAGGCCGGCATGACCGAGGGCGCGACGGGCGCCGCCGGCATGCACATGCATCACGCGGTGATGCCGGGCACCGTGCACACGATGGTCCGGTATGCGGTGCCGACGGTTCAGCTCGTGCGCGACGACGGTCGGACCGTCTCGCTGGCCAGTGAGCTCGACGACGGGCGGCCGGTGATCCTCACGTTCGTCTACACCAGCTGCACGACCATCTGCCCGATGATCAGCCAGACGCTCGAGCAATTGCAGGGCGAACTCGGTGCCGATCGCGACAAGGTCCACATCATGTCGATCTCGATCGATCCGGAGGCGGACACGCCCGAGCGGCTCAGGAGCTACGCGGCGCGCTTCGGCGCCGGCCCCGAATGGCAGCACTACACCGGGACCGTCGATGCGAGCGTGGCCGCGCAGCGCGCGTTCAACGTGTATCGCGGCGACAAGATGAACCACACGCCGGTGACGTTCGTGCGGGCCACGCCGGGCCAGCCGTGGCTGCGGATCGACGGTTTCGCGACGCCCACCGAGCTGCTCGCGGCCTATCGCGACGTCGTCGCGTCCAACTAGTGCCCGTTCCCGCCGACAGCGGGCCGTGGGTGCCACGTTTCTGCGAGGGAGCGTCGAAATTGGACAATAAGCATCGTGTGCTGATCGTCGAGGACCAGCATCTGTTGCGAGTCGGCCTGAGTCATCTGGTGTCCGAGCTGGCCGACTACTGCATCGTCGGCGCGGCGAGCGGTGGGGTCGAGGCTTGTCATCTCGCGGAGAAGACCCGGCCCGACCTGGTCCTGATGGATCTGTCGATGCCGGGCGGGAGCGGCTTCGAGGCCATCGCGACGATCAAGCGCAACGTGCCGCATGCGCGGATCATCGTCCTCACGGTTCATCACAGCGAAGACGACGTGAACGACGCGTTCGCCGCGGGTGCGGACGGCTACGTGCTCAAGGACTCGCCGTTCGCCGACCTGGTGCGCGAGATGCGCTTCGTGATGCAGGGCAAGTGCGTGGTCAGCCTCGACGCCTATCGCGCCCGCGCCGGCCTGCATGGGGTGCGCGACGCGAACGCGCACAAGGCGCGCTTGTGGAGCGCGCTGACCAATCGCGAGCGCACGGTGTTGCGCCTCGTCGTCGAGGGGCACACGAGCCGGCAGGTCGGCGAGTGCCTCAAGGTCAGTCCGAAAACCGTGGACAAGCACCGCGCCAATCTGATGCGCAAGCTCGGCATCGCCAACCTGACCGGCCTGGTTCATTTCGCGATCGACATCGGCGTGCTCGCGCTGAACGACGACGACCGTGTGTGAATTCCCTCCATTGACGCATCGCCCAACTGGGGGGATCTACCCATGGGGATGGACGGCACTCCCTACTTCTGGCGCGTACCCGCGTGAACAAGAATGCAATCAACGGCATCCGCGGCGCCGACGCCGCGGGTTGATACAGGGAGGGAAGCCGTGAGCCATGAATCGTCCTCGATACCGGCCGGCGGGCCAGGCCGGCGGCCGCGCGACGAACGAAGCGTGTGCCGCGCATGCGCGAGCCGCGGCTTCACGTTGCTCGAACTGCTTGTCGTGATGGTCATCATCGGATTGCTGGCGGGGCTCGTCGCGCCACGGTATTTCGAACAGGTCGGCAAGTCGAACGTGAAGGTCGCGCGCGCGCAGATCGTGTCGCTCGGCCAGGCACTGGATCAATACCGGCTCGACGTCGGTTCGTATCCGACCACCGAGGAAGGGCTCGATGCGCTCGTGAACAAGCCGCAAAGCGCATCGCGGTGGAGCGGCCCGTATCTGCAGAAGGCCGTCCCGGTGGATCCGTGGGATCGGCCCTATCAGTATCGTTCACCGGGCGAACACGGCGACTACGACCTGTATTCGCTCGGCAAGGACGGACGCGGGGGCGGTACCGGCGAGAACGTGACGATCTCGTCGTGGTAGGGGCGCGGTCATTGTGCGTGGCGTGAGCCGCCGCAAGGAGAGTCGACGTGAAATTCGTGCTGCGGGTATTCGATACGAGCGGTTCGGTGCAGACGCTGCGGATCGACAGCGATTCGCCGTCGAATGCCGCATCGCTCGCTCGCGCGCGCGGCCTGCGCGTCGTGTCGGTCAGCGCGGACGCCGCGCGGCAGCGGCGCGGCGCGAACCGGTTCGGAATGCCGCGTGCGCGCTTCGACGTCGACATGTTCGCGCGCGAGCTGGCGGCGCTGCTCGATGCGGGTGTCGGCCTCGTCGACGCATTGCGCACGCTCGGCGGCAGCACCCGGCGCGAAGCGTCCGTACAGGTGTATCACGACCTGCTGCGGCATCTCGAGGAAGGGCAGGCGCTGTCGATGGCGCTCGAGCACGCGAGCCCGATCTTTCCGCCGGTGCTGGTGGCGTGCGTGAAGGCGAGCGAGCAGACCGGCGGACTGGCCGACAGCCTCACGCGCTATTCGGTCAACAGCGCGACGCTGCGGGAACTGCGCGCACGCGTCGTGTCGGCGGCGATCTACCCGACGGTGCTGCTGTTCGTCGGCGCGGCCGTCGTGCTATTCCTGCTCGGCTTCGTGGTGCCGCGGTTCGCCACGCTCCTCGAACACAGCGGACGCGAACTGCCGCTGATGTCCCGGCTGCTGATGGCATGGGGCGGCATGGTGCATGCGCACGGCACCGGGCTGGCCGTTGGCCTGGCCGTGCTGGCGGTCGCCGCCGGCATCGCGCTGCGGCGGCCGGCCCTGCGGATCTGGCTCGCCGATCGCCTGCTGGCGCTGCCCGGCATCGGGCAACACTTCCGCGTGTTCCGCCAGTCGCAGTTCTATCGCACGACCGCGATGCTGGTCGACGGCGGCATTCCCGCGATTCGCGCGTTCGACCTCGCGCGCGGCCTGGTGGGCCGTGCCGATCAGGCCGCGCTCGCAGCCGCGCTTCAGCAGATCCGCAACGGCGCGAAGATGTCCGATGCGTTCCAGCAGGCCGGCCTCGCGGACGCGATCGGCTATCGCCTGCTGACGGTGGCCGAAAAGACCGGCGCGCTCGGGCCCGTCCTCGACCGGATCGCCGCATTCCAGGAAGCGCAGGTTTCGCGCACGATCGACCTGATCTCGCGACTGATCGAACCCGCGATGATGATCGTGATCGGCGTGGTGATCGGCGGCATCGTCGTGTTGATGTACATGCCGATCTTCGAGATCGCGTCGAGCATTCAGTAGGCCGCCCCGGAGACTCGCATGGACACCGTCACTTCTCCCGTCGATCCCGATCCCGACGCGGATGCCGGCCGGCGCGACCTGCGCGACTTGCTTCGCACGCTCGGCGAACGCCACGGCTCCGGCATTCGCGCGCTCGAGGCGTTGACGGCGCACACGGCGCTCGGCGCGGATGAAATCCGCGAGCGGCTCGCCACGCAGTTCAGGATGAAGCCGATCGGCATACGCGAGCTGAACCGCCTGGAGCCGGATTTCGAGCTCGTGCCGTTCGTCGAGGCGATGGCGCGTCTCTGCGTGTGCCTGCGCGATCCCGACAGCGGCGCGCTGCTGTTCGCGGTCGCCGATCCGCTCGATGCCCGCACGCGCGGCTGGGTCGAACACCGGATGCGCGCGCATCCGACGCTGCCGTACCGGTGGGCGCTCGCGAGCGCGGGCGACCTGAGTGCTTATCTTGCGGTGCGCGAGAAGGACATCCGCGCGATGGACTCGCTCGCGTTCGACGACCCGATCCAGTGCGCGCCCGATCCGGCGTCGCTCGCGTTGACGCTGCAGGGCATCAGTAGCGACGACAGCCCGGTGGTGCGCCTGCTCAATTCGACGATCTACGATGCGCTCAAGATGCTGGCGAGCGACATCCACCTCGAATGCAGGGCGGCCGGCTTGATGATCAAGTGCCGCGTCGACGGCGTGCTCACGGTGGTGGGGCGCGTGGAGGGCCGCGACGTCGCGGATCAGGTGCTGTCGCGCGTGAAGGTGATTTCCGAACTCGACATCGCGGAGCGCCGCATCCCGCAGGACGGGCGCTTCAAGGCGATGTACGCGGGACGAGAAATCGATTTCCGCGTGTCGATCATGCCGAATCAGTTCGGCGAGGATGCCGTGTTGCGGATTCTCGACCGCTATCAGCTCTCCCAGGCGTCGGGCGGCCTGACGCTCGAGGCGCTCGGGTTCCAGCCGGCGGACACGCGCTTCATGCGCTCGGTCGCGTCGATGCCGTACGGCATGCTGCTCGTCACGGGGCCGACCGGCAGCGGCAAGACCACGACGCTTTACGCGATCCTCACCGAAATCAACAACGGGCTCGAGAAGATCGTGACGATCGAGGATCCGGTCGAGTACCAGCTGGGCGAGATCCTGCAGATTCCGGTCAACGAGGCGAAGGGCCTGACGTTCGCGCGCGGCTTGCGCTCGATCCTGCGGCACGACCCGGACAAGATCATGGTCGGCGAGATCCGCGATCCCGAAACCGCGCAGATCGCCGTGCAGGCGGCGCTGACCGGCCACCAGGTGTTTACCACCGTGCACGCGAACAACGTGTTCGACGTGATCGGCCGCTTCACGAACATGGAGGTCGATCCGTACAGCTTCGTGTCGGCGCTGAACGGCGTCATCGCGCAGCGGCTGCTGCGCCAGTGCTGCACGGACTGTCTCGACGAGGACACGGTGGACGCGGATGCGCTCGCCCGTTCGGGCATCGACCCGGATACGGCCGGCAGCTACCTGTTTCGACGCGGCACCGGGTGCGCGATGTGCCGCGGCAGCGGCTATCGCGGCCGGCGGGCGATCGCGGAGGCGCTGCGCATGAACGACGAACTGCGGCAACTGCTGTCCGAGCGCGCGCCGCTCGGGCACATCAAGGCCGCGGCGCTGCGCTACGGGATGACGACGTTGCGCGCGTCGGCGCTCGATCTGGTCAGGCGCGGCGAAACGACGCTCGAGGAGATCAATCGTGTCACCATGGTCGAATGATCGTCTTGCCGTCGGTGTCGGGACGCGCGAGATCGCCGTCGGCATCCGCACGCGCGCACCCTGGCGGCCGGACCGGCGCGGGTTCGTCGCCGATCCGCTCAGCGTCGCCATTCCCGATGAGCAGTTCGGCAGCGAGACGGGGATGCTCGATGCGCTGCGCGCCGCGCTGGCCGCGACGCACGATGCCGATGCCGGCGCGAAGCGCGCGCCGGTGCGCGGCGGCGCGCATGTCGTGCTCGACGATTTCTGGTGTTGTCACGCGATCCTGCGCGGAGACTTCCGCGCGCTGCACGCACGCGAGCTGGAGGAAATCGCACTCGCGCATTTCTCCGACACGTACGGCGTCGCCGCGGAGTCGCTGGTCGCGCGCTTCGACGTGCGGCGCGGTGGCCGTGTGCTCTTTGCCAGCGCGCTGCCGCGCACGCTGTACGACGGCATCCTCGGTGCCGGTGCGTCCGGCGACGTGCCGATCCGTTGCCTGCGCGCGGCCCTTCCGGAGACGCTCAACCGGTTCGCGGTGAAGCCGGACGGCGATGCGATGCTGCTCGTCGTCGACGAGACGCTGCTGCAAGCGGTCATGATCGAGCGCGGCGAGTGGGCCGCGTACGACACGCAGCGCCTCTTTCCGGGCGAGTCCGGCGACGCGTCGCGGCTCGCCGAGCTCGCCGAGCAGCTGTTCGAGCGTTCGGCGATGCGCACGGGCCTGAAGCCCGACGCCTGCAAGGTCTATCTGTCCGGCGCCGACATCGACGTTGCGCCGTTCGACGCGCGTTTCGCCGCGGTCGCGCGGCCGGGCCGCGCGGCGCACGACGGTTCGCCCGCGCGCCGGTTGCTGGAGTACGCGCCATGATCCGCACGCTCGACATCGATTTTTGCCGGCGCCGCGCGCGCATCGGCACCGGCGGAATGATCCTCCTCGGTGTCGCCGCGTTGCTGTGGGGCGCGTGCGCCGTCCGGCTCTGGCACACCTACGCGGAAAACGACCGCGTCAGGGAGAGCCTGACGGTCGTCCAGCATCGCATGCTCGCGCAGCAACACGTCGCGAAGCCGCCGCCGACCGCGGCCGCCCGGCTTGCGGAAAAGCAGAGCCAGGCCGTGCTGCGCGAGCTGACCGTGCCGTGGCAGACGCTCTTCTCGATCGTCGAGGACTATCCGGGCCATGACGTCGCACTGATCGGCATCGACCAGAACCCGGCGCAAGGCCAGATTCGCATCACGGCCGAAGCGAAGGATCCGGACGCGATGATCGCGTACCTGAAGTACTTGCAGACGAGCGTCGTGCTGCGCGAGGCGACGCTCAACGGTCATCTCGTCGAGGAGAACGTGGCGGGCAAACCGGTGCGTTTCCAGATCACGGCCGTCTGGAGGAAATCATGAAAGCCGATCGTTTCGCGGACCGCCTGCTCACGCTTCGCTTCGAGTGGCGACGCGCCTTCGGCCTGCCGGGGCTCGCCGGGGTGCTGATGCTCGGCGCCGCCGCCATCACGTACGCCGCGATCGCAGGTGTCGAGTCCGACACGCGCGCGATGCTTGCGCCGGCCAGCGTGGTGCGCGCCGCACCCGGCCATCGTCTCGTCGACGTGCGCGGCACGGCGGCGGACACGACCACGCTCGACGCGCTGCCCGCGCTCTTTCCGGCTTCTTCGCAAAGCGCGGAAGACATCGCGTCGATCTTCGAGCAGGCACGCGACAGCCATCTGACACTCGGGTCGGCCGAGTACCAGATGACGACCGAGTCGGGCGGGCGCTTCGCGCGCTACCAGGTGCTGCTGCCCGTGAAGGACCAGTACGGCGCGATCCGGCATTTTCTCGCCTCGGTGCTGAACAACGTGCCGAACGCGGCGCTGCAGGAGATCCACGTCGAACGTCCGGCAGTGGGCAGCAGCATTCTCGATGCGCGGGTGCGTTTCGAGCTCGTCTACCGGAGCGCCCAGCCATGATCTCCGCCGCCATGAAGCCCGCTTCGCGCCATCGGCTCGCACTCGCGCTGGCTTGCCTCGTCGTCGCCGGTACCGGATATCGCGTGCTGGTGGCGGCGATGCAGCAGCCGGCGCCGGCTGCCGCAAGCATCGTGGTTCGTCACGACGGTGTGCGTGCGGCTTCTGCGCCGGCCCGTGCACGCGTCGCGCCGGCCTCTCATGCCGCAGCGCCCGCGCCTGCGCCCGCGCCGCATGCAGCGGCGCCGACCCCGCGCGAGCAGCTCGCCGCGTTGCGTGCGCCCGTGTCCGTCGAAGCCGCACACGATCCGTTCACGGCGTCGTCGTGGCTGCCGCCGCCTCCCGTCGTGCCGCCGCCGCCCGAAACGCGCCCGGCGCCGCCGACCGCGCCGCCGGTGCCGTTCGTCTATCTCGGCCAGCAGGATGCCAGGTCGGCGAAGCCGCAGGTGTTTCTCGGCAACGGAGATCAGTTGCTGATCGTTTCGCCGGGCGACGTGATCGGCGGCCAGTATCGGGTCGAGTCGGTGTCCGGGTCGAACGTGGTGCTTACCTATCTGCCGTTGAACCAGGTCCAGACGGTGCTCATTCCAGTGGAAGGAAAGTAAATGAAAACCCTACGTACACGGGATGCGCGCCGCGATGGGGACGACGGCCGGTCGACATGTCTTTGCTCCGCCCCCCGGGCCGCTGCGCGATCGGCACCGCCGGCCGGCCGCTGCGCGACGAAACGCGCGCTGGCGATCGCCGTGGCGCTGCTCGCGTGCGGCGGATGTGCGCATGTGCCGAACCTTCACGACGATCCGACCAACGCTCAGGTGAAGATCGACGCAATGCACGACCGCAAGGAGGCCGTCGACGATCTGCTCGACAACGCGGACGCGTTTCGCCAGAAGAACGAGTTCGACGACGCGGCACGCTCCGTCTACATGGCGATGCAACTCGATCCGACCAGCGAGCGCGCGCGCCGGATCGGCACGATGATCGACCAGGACCGCAAGCATCTCGCGATTCTGCAGGAAGCGGACCGCATGATGAAGCGCGGTTCGTACGCGCAGGCGGCCGAGCGCGTGCATCGCGTGCTGGTCGAGGATCCGGCCAATGCGATGGCGGCACGCATGCAGGCGGAGCTCAGCGAGAAGCGCCGCCAGCAACACGCGGAGCGCGACGACAAGCTCGCGGCGTCGTCGATCATGCGCACGCCGGTATCGCTGCAGTTCCGCGACGCGAACGTGCGGATGGTGTTCGAGGCCTTGTCGCGGACATCCGGGCTGAACGTCATTTTCGATCGCGACGTGCGCGCCGACCTGAAGACGACGATCTTCGTGCAGAACGCGTCGCTGCAGGACACGGTCGACATGATCCTGCTGCAGAACCAGCTCGACAAGAAGCAGATGAACGCGAACACGCTGTTCATCTACCCGGCGACGCCGGCCAAGGAACTCGAGTACCAGGAGCTCAAGGTGCGGACGTTCCAGTTGTCGAACGTCGACGCGAAGCAGGTGCAGTCGCTGCTGAAGAGTCTGTTGAAGGTGAAGGAAGCCGTGATCGACGAGCGCGCGAACACGGTGACGATCCGCGGCACGCCCGACATGATCAAGGTCGCCGAGGAGATGATCGCCGCCCAGGACTTGCCGGAGCCGGAAGTCATGCTCGAGGTCGAGGTATTGGAGGTGTCGCATGACCGGATGTCGCAGTTGGGCATCAACTGGCCCAGCTCCTTTACGGTGTCGACGCCGAGCTCGGCCGACACCTGGGGCGTGCTGCACCATCTGCCGATCAATGCGCTGAACGTCAGCAGCCTGTCGGCCACCGCGGACTTCAAGCTGACCGATACCGACGCGAACCTGCTCGCGAGTCCGCGCATCCGCGCGCGCAACAAGGAGAAGGCGCGCATCATGATCGGCGACAAGGTCCCGGTGATTTCGAGCTCGAGCACGCCGAGCACCAGCGGTCCGTCGTTTACGCAGATGATCCAGTACCTCGACGTGGGCATCAAGCTCGAGGTCGAGCCGCAGGTCTATCGCGACGGTGACGTCGGCATCAAGCTGAATCTCGAGGTCAGCAACATCACCAACACGATCTCGAGCGGCAACTCGCAGGGGCTGAGTTCGCTCGCCTACCAGATCGGTACGCGCAGTGCGGCGACCAGCCTGCGGCTGCGGGACGGCGAAACGCAGATCATGGGCGGCCTGATTTCGGACGAGGATCGCCGCAACGCGAACAAGGTGCCGGGGCTCGGGCAGTTGCCGGTGCTCGGCCGCCTGTTCTCCGATCACGGCGGCGATCACAAGAAGACCGAGATCGTGCTGCAGATCACGCCGCATATCGTCCGGCCGCAGGTGGCGGCGGATGCGGACACCCAGGAAGTATGGTCGGGCACCGACGTCAACGTGCACGCCGACCAGCTGCGACTCGATCCGGTTGCGCTGAACGCGGAGGCGCAGAACGCGGAGGCGCCCGCCGCGCCGACGGCGAAGGTCGTTCCGGGCAGCGTGGGGGGCGGGACATCGGGCGGCAGGGCGCCGACGCCCCTCGAGGCTGCCGCGATCCGCGCGCAGCCGTCGCCCGAGAGCGGCGCGTTCGGGCAGATGCCGGCCGCACCGCGTACGACGCCGCCTCCCGAACCTTACGGCGGGCGGTTCTCGAGGCCGCAAGCGGCGTTGCCTGCGCCGGCCGGCGGGGGCGGCGGGGCAGCCGCGGCGGAGCCGCCCACGGGCAACGAAGTCGCGCCCGCGCCGGGCACCACCGTGACGCCGGTTGCGTCGCCCGCGCCGGCCGAGCAGTCTGCCGCGGCCGCCAATGCACCCGCCGCCGCACCGGCGGCCCCGCCCCCGACGCTGCAGATGCCGGCGGGCGACATTCCGAGCGAAAACCCGCTTCGCCCGGTCGGGAAGTGAGCCGTGGCCGCGCGCAATGCAGCGACTTGCGTCGGCCGCGGCAGCCGCACCGGCCAGCGCGGCTTCACGTTGATCGAGATGGTCATCACGCTCGCGCTCGTGGCGATCCTCGCGCTCGCGATCATGCCGTTCTCCGAACTGCTCGTGCAGCGGCAGAAGGAGCAGGCATTGAGTGCCGCGTTGCGCGAGATCCGCACCGCGCTCGATGCGTACAAGGAGGCGAGCGACGCGGGGAAGATCGACAAGGAAGCCGAATCGTCCGGCTATCCGCCGTCGCTGACCGTGCTCGTGACGGGCGTGAAAAACGCCCGCGACCCGAAGGGCGGCCTGGTGATGTTCCTGCGCCGCGTGCCGCGCGATCCGTTCTTCACCGGAGATCCCGATACGCCGGACGAGGACACCTGGGACGTGCGTGCGTACGGCACGCCGCCGGAGCCCGCGGCTGACGGGCCGCCGGGGGGCTTCGAGCCCGGCAAGGACGTGTTCGACGTGACGTCGAAATCGGCGCGTATCGGCATCAACGGCATTCCGTACAAACAGTGGTGACCGTCCATCATGAAACTCGCTCGCATCCGCAGGATCCGCGGCTTCACGCTGATCGAAATCGTGGTCGTGATGGCGCTCATCGGACTGCTTCTGACGTTGGCCGTGCCGCGCTACATGCACAGCATCGAGCATGGCAAGGAGCAGGTGAGGCTGCAGAACCTTGCGGTGATGCGCAACGCGATCGACCAGTATTACGGCGACAACGGGCAGTATCCCGAGACGCTCGACGAGCTGGTCGCGAAGCACTATTTGCGGGCGGTGCCGGTCGATCCGGTCAACGGCGACGACAAATGGGCGACGCTGGCATCGCCGGACGAGAACAAGCCCGGCGTGTACGACGTCGGGCCCGCGAGCGGCGCGCAGGGCGTGCTGCCGGGCGGTGCGGCAACAGCTGCGGCCGGGGCTCCGGCTGGGGCGGCGAAATGAAGCGGGCCGGGCGCCGCGTCGCGCGCGCGCCGCATGGCCGCTGCCGCCGGCGGCAGCGCGGGCTCGTGCTGCTTGCGTTGCTGATCGCGCTGATGCTGATGTCGATCGCACTGGCCGGCGCGCTGGACGTCTGGTCGCTGCAGCGGCGCCGCGAGCAGGAGCGGCAACTGCTGTTCGTCGGCGACCAGTACCGCAAGGCCATCGTCAGCTATTACCGGCTCGCGCGCGCGTACCCGCAGACGGTCGACGATCTGCTGGAGGACACCCGCTTCGCGAAGCCCATGCACCACCTGCGCCGCGCGTATCCGGATCCGGTCAGCGGCAAGAACGAATGGTCCTTCCTGTGGCGGGGCGACCGCTTCTACGGCGTGTTCAGCAGCTCGGACGGCGCGACGATCAAGCGTGCGGGATTTCCGGATCGGTACATGGATTTCGAAGGGGCCGAGACCTATCGGCAATGGAAGTTCCTGTACCTCGCGCCCGGGCTGTCCGCACCGGCTGCCGACGCGCCGGCGATTGCCCCGGCGATGCCGGCCAGTGCGCCGAGCCTGTCCGGTTTTCCGGGGGGCGCGCTGCCGGGGCAGGGCCTGGCCGGCCGGCATTGACGCGCTGGCCGCATAAAAAAAGCGCGATGCCCGCATTGGGCATCGCGCATCAAACGGCGTGGAGCGCCGACGAATGAACGTGATGAAGAAAGGGGCCCACCAGCGGTGGCGGACCCGCCTCGCGTGACCGGGTCAGGCCTTCGCGAGCTTGATGCTGGTCTGCTCGGCCGTCAGGTAACCGACGCTGGCGCCGAAGCGGTCCTTGAAGTTTGCGCGCACGAGCGGGTCGAGCGTCGGCTTGACCTTGTCGTGCAGCGGCGATTCCCAGTCGCCCGCGTGCTGGAAGTTGCTCATGATGTAGGTCCAGCCGTTGATCTCGTCGACCGCGTGCAGGCCCGTCGATTCGGCGCCGGCCGGGCACGACAGCACGCGTACCAGCGCCTTCGTGTCGACGTTGTACGCCCACAGGAAGTTGTTCACGTGCATGCCCGAGTCTTCGCCGATGAACAGCGTGCGCAGCTTTTCGGAGAACTTCAGGTTGTCCGGGTTCGCGATCTTGTCCGGGTTCGCAAGGTTGCCGAGCCCGTCGGCCGCGGCGAGATCCTCGCCGACGAGCGCGGCCGGCGCGCTCATGTCGACCGGCACCCACTCGCTGTCGATCGTGCCGCCCGTCGTGTCGCGCTGGCTGCCCTTCAGGTTCAGCGCATAGACGGCGCCCGCGGCGATCTTCTTGTCGACCGCGACGTCGCGCGATACCGCGTTGCCCTTGACCATCGACGTCTCGATCCGCGACATCGCCGTGTAGACGATCTTGTCCTTCGCGTTCACGGTCGTGCCTTCGAGCTTCGTGAAGCCCATGCTGCCGCCGAGCAGCGCCGCGTAGCGGTGCGTCTCCAGGAACGCGGCTGCCTTTTCCATCCCCGGCTTCACGCGCATCCAGTTGAACTTGCCGCCGAAGTGGATCTTCGTGTAGCTCGCATCGTTCGGGTCGGTGGTCGCGAGGTCCATGATGTCCGACGCCTTCAGCGTGTTCGCGAGCGCTTCGATCTCGCCGCTGGTTGCGTGGCCGATCCTGATCCACGTGAGCGTCGCGGCGCCTGCGCCGGCGGACGACGTCTGCGTCCACTTCGCGACGTACAGCGTGCCGGCGGACAGGTCGGCCGCCTTGTCGGCGACGAACATGAACAGGCCGCCGTTGGTGGCGTCGTCACCCATCATCACGGTGCGCTGGTCCGGCATCACCTGGATCAGCTCGTGCGAGATGCGGCCGAGGCAGTAGTGCTTCTTCACGGTGCCCGTGCCGTCCGGATTCACGGTGATCTCGGGCAGGTGGCCGTAGTGGTAGGGGTTCGCCTTCGTCTCGTCGCCGAACGTGTTCTTGCTGAACGCCTTGAACTGCGCGTCGGTCGCGGCCTTCGTCGCGTCCGGCTCGTATTCCTCGCTCGACAGGTGCGTGCCCCACGGCGACAGGCTCGCGCCGCACGTGATCCACAGCCCGTGCGCCTTCGACGTGTCGACGTTGTGGTACTTGACGACCTTCAGCGCGCCGTTGGCCGGATCCTGGTCGAGCGTCAGCACCGCGATCGGCGACGGCAACTGGCCGTACTGCGATGCGCTGGCCTGGTCGCGCGTCGTGTATTCGAACTGCACGACGGCGAACACCGTGTTGCCCTTCACGCCGGGCACGTTCGCGTTCTTCAGCGTCAGCAGCGAGCTGCCGTCCGGGCAGTCGGAATAGAACTGGCGCTCCTTGCCGGCCACCGAGCGATCGATGATCGGCTGGTTGTTGATGTCGTAGTAGCCGCCCGCGAGCGTCGTGCCGCCCTTGCCGTCCGGCACCAGGTCGCCGGTCACGAAGAACGGCCGGTACGCCAGCTTGAAGTTGCGTGCCGAGCCGTCCGAGAACGACACCGACAGCGTCGAGCCGACCGTCGTCGTGGCCATCGCGGCCGCGTTGTCGAGCGTGGGGGCGGCCATCGCCGAGAACGTCGCCGACGTGTACGCGGCGGCGACCGGGGCCGGCGTCGACGCCGGATTGTCGTCGCCGCCGCAACCCGTCAGCAGGGCCGGCAGCGCGAGGCCGGAAAGCGGAAGCATCGGCGCGCCGGCGAGGATCTTCAGGGCCTGACGACGGGAAGTGTTGGGCAACGCGGGCATGTGGAGTCCAGTTTCGGTTGTTGGAAGAATGGCCTTCGCGGAGCAGGCGGTCGGCAAGCTTTGCGAAGGCTTATTGAAAACTGGACGGAAGTGTAAGGATGCTCGATGAAAGTTTTTTGAATTGAAAACGTAATGATGCGTCGGGCGTTCGTCAGGTGCTCAATCGCGTTCGGGCGTTGCCGAGATGCGGTGGATCGACAGGTCCGCGCCGTCGAACTCGGCTTCGCGGTCGAGGCGCAGCCCGACGGTCGCTTTCAGCGCGCCGTAGACGAGCGTGCTGCCCGCGGTCGCGATCGCGATGCCGCCGAGCGTGCCGACGAGCTGCGACAGGAACGACACGCCGCCGAGCCCGCCGAGCGCGGGCAGGCCGAACACGCCGGCCGCGAGGCCGCCGAGCGCGCCGCACATGCCGTGCAGCGGCCACACGCCGAGCACGTCGTCGATGCGCCACTTGTTCTGCACGCAGGTGAACATCGCGACGAACAGCGCGCCGGCCGCGGCGCCCGTGACGAGCGCGCCGATCGGGTGCATCACGTCGGAGCCGGCGCACACGGCGACGAGGCCCGCGAGCGGCCCGTTGTACGTGAAGCCCGGGTCGTTGCGGCCGGCCATCCACGCGACGAGCGTGCCGCCGACCATCGCCATCAGCGAGTTCACGGCGACGAGGCCGCTGATCTTGTCGAGCGTCTGCGCGCTCATCACGTTGAAGCCGAACCAGCCGACCGCGAGCACCCACGCGCCGAGCGCGAGGAACGGGATGTTCGACGGCGGGTGCGCGGCGATCCGGCCGTCCTTCGCATAGCGGCCATGGCGCGCGCCGAGCAGCAGCACGGCGGGCAGCGCGACCCAGCCGCCGAACGCGTGCACGACGACGGAGCCCGCGAAATCATGGAACGGCGCACCGAACGCGTGCGTGAGCCAGGCCTGCACGCCGAAGCGCTCGTTCCAGGCGATCCCTTCGAAGAACGGATAGATGAAGCCGACGATGATCAGCGTCGCGACGAGCTGCGGATTGAATTTCGCACGCTCGGCGATGCCGCCGGACACGATCGCGGGAATCGCCGCCGCGAAGGTCAGCAGGAAGAAGAAGCGCACGAGCGCGTAGCCGCTGTGCTGCGACAGCGTGCCGATGTCGTCGAAGAACTCGACACCGTACGCGATCGTGTAGCCGATGAAGAAATACGCGAGCGTCGACACCGAGAAGTCGACCAGGATCTTCACGAGCGCGTTGACCTGGTTCTTCTTGCGGACCGTGCCGAGTTCGAGAAATGCAAAGCCCGCGTGCATCGCGAGCACCATGACGGCGCCGATCAACAGGAACAGTGTGTCGACGCCGGATTTCAGACCAACCATGCCGTGGCTTCCTTGCGCAAAAAACGGGCAAGGAACGCAAGTATCGAGCCAACTTGGTGAACGACTGCGTGGAGTTGGTGCTTCGACACGGTGTGGTGCGGCAATCCGGTGAATCGTGCACGGGAAGGGGGCGCGGCCGGTGCGGACGTGACGGGATGCCGGGTGCACGCGTGTGGTGCGACGCGTGCAGAACTGGTGCGCGGTGGGGCATTGCCGCGCACCGTTGCGGCGCGTCAGTGGCGCGGGAACAGCAGCGGCGGCCGGCGCAGCCGTAGCGCGCACGCCGACCAGTAGGCGGCGACAGTGGTCAGCCCGAGCGCGGCAAACGCGAGTGCCGCGAAGCCCGCCAGCGACTGGCCGTCGGCGGTGGAGCCGAGGATGCCTTCCGCGACGATCAGCGCGGCCGTCCAGAAGCCGATCACGGCCTGCGTGAGCAGGCGCGCGCACGCGACGCGGCGCGGGCGCCCGGATTCGGCCAGGCGGCGCGCCGACGGCGGGCGCAGGCACAGGAACAGGGTGGCGGCGAGCACGGCGGCCAGGGCGATGAACCAGTCGACGAGGAAATCCATGAGAAAAAGGGGCACGTCCAAAACGGATTGAAGCGTGCCCACTTTAATGTTCTCGCGCGTGCGATTAAATCAGACGAGTCCGAAATTGAAAGCCATTTTTAATCACGGCGCGCGATTGGCCCGGTGCCGCAGGCGGTATCATCGACATCGGTCCAACCACGAGGCCGCGCGGCGCGCGGCCGGAGATTGCTGATGAACATGAAGACTTCGCGGGCGCGTCGCGTGCCCGGGTCCGTGCTGGCGGCCGTGGCCGCCGGTGCGCTGCTGTTGCTCGCGGGCTGCGAGAAGTCCGGTGCGCCGGCCACGCAACCCGATACGGCCGCGAGCGCGGCCGCCGATGCCGCGAACAATGCGGCCAAGGCGATCGACCAGGTGGCGAGCACCGTCAACCAGCAGCTCAACGCCGCGAAGGCCGGCATCGCGTCCGCGGCGTCGGCCGTGCCGCCGCTGTCCGCGAGCGGTCTTGCATCCGCCGCGCAGGCACAGATCGACGCGGCCGCCTCCGCGGTCGTCGCGCATGCGGCTTCCGAAGCCGGCGCGAAGATCGCCGAAGCCGGCAAGAAGCTCCAGCAGTGGAGCCAGCAGAACGCGCCGGGCGCCAAGCCCGCGAGCGGAGAGTGACACGGGCTTGCAAGATCCGTTAAATGTAATTATGATGGTTACATATGTCGCCGGCTGCGGGATGGGCCGGCGTCGTCAAGTGAGTCAGGAATGAATACCAGCAGCCGGTTCGCGTTTGCCGTCCACGTGCTTGCCTTGCTGTCGATGCAGGAAGGCGTGCCGCTGTCGTCCGACATCATCGCGGGCAGCGTGAACACGAATCCGGCGCTGATCCGTCGTTTGCTGTCGATGCTGGCGGCCGCAGGGTTGACCACGTCGCAACTGGGCGCGGGCGGCGGTGCGCTGCTGGCGCGTGAGCCTGGCGCAATCACGCTGCTCGACGTGTATCGGGCGGTCGACGATGCGCAACTGTTCGCGCTGCACCGTGAGGCGCCGAATCCCGCGTGTCTCGTCGGGCGGCACATCCAGGGCGCGCTGATCGGCTACATCGGCGACGCACAGCGGGCGATGGAAGCATCGCTGGCTACGCGCACGCTGGCCGACGTCACGGCCGACGTGCTGGATCTGGAGCAGCGCACGCAGCAGGCGGCACGCGCCGGCGGGTGAAAGGCGGCAGGGCAGGAAGCCGGACGGCGCGAGAGGCGCGGCGACCGGCGTGACGGGGGCTTTGCCCCGTTTTTTTCGGTCTTATATGTAATTAACTACGTTACATATTTTTCTTACTGGAGAATCGATATGACGCAACGTACCTTGAATATCGCGCTGTTCGGCGCCACCGGCACGATCGGCTCGCGCATCGCCGCGGAAGCTGCACGACGCGGCCATCGCGTGACGGCACTGTCGCGCAATCCGGGTGCAGCCGCCGACGGCATTACCGCGAAGGCGGCCGACCTGTTCGACGCGGCCAGCATTGCGGCCGCACTGCCGGGCCATGATGTCGTCGCGAGTGCGTACGGTCCGAAGCAGGATGATGCGGCGAAGGTCGTCGCAGCTGCGAAGGCGCTGGTCGCCGGCACGCGCCAGGCGGGGCTGAAGCGGCTCGTCGTGGTGGGCGGCGCCGGTTCGCTCGAAGTTGCGCCGGGCAAGCAGCTCGTCGACAGCGAAGGTTTCCCGGAAGCATACAAGGCGGTCGCGCTCGCGCATCGCGACGCGTTCGACTACCTGAAGACGGTTGGCGATCTCGACTGGACGTTTTTCGCGCCGGCCGCGCTGATCGCCCCGGGCGAGCGCACGGGTACGTTCCGCACGGGCGTCGGCAAGCTGATCGTGGACGCACAAGGCAACAGCAAGATCTCGGCGGAAGACTACGCGATCGCGTTCGTCGACGCGCTCGAGCAAGACAGCTTCGTGCGCGAGATCGCGACGGTCGCGTATTGAGCGGTGCGCTGACGCTGGCCAGTGGCGCGTGAGCGCCCGGCTGGCCGCACCGTGCAGTAACGCCAGGCGATTCCACCTTCAAGGGCGGGATCGCCTGTTTCATTTGGCGCACGCGGCGAGGCGGAGGATTCGCTCGCTCCGCGCGCGTACCGGATCGGTATTTATACCGGTCGACGCGGCAAAGCCGTTTCCATATTGTTCCCCGTTGTGCAGGATGAATAGAATAAATTTCTATCTACGAGGGACTGGAGAAATGGACGCCATCGATCGCAAGCTGCTGGAGCTGTTGCAGGCGGATGCCACGCTGCCGATCGCGGAACTGGCGCAGCGCGTGAACCTGTCGCAGACGCCGTGCTGGAAGCGTGTGCAGCGGCTCAAGGAAACCGGCGCGATTCGCGCGCAGGTTGCGCTGTGCGATCCGCGCAAGCTCGGGGTCGGCACGACCGTGTTCGTCGCGATCCGCACCAACCAGCACACGGAGGAATGGGCGCAGCGTTTCACGCAGGCCGTGCGCGACATGCCGGAAGTGGTCGAGGTCTACCGGATGAGCGGCGAGACCGACTACCTGCTGCGCGTCGTGGTGGCCGGCATCGACGATTACGACCGCGTCTACAAACAGTTGATTCGTGCGGTGCCGCTGTTCGACGTCAGTTCGTCGTTCGCGATGGAGCAGATCAAGTATTCGACCGCGCTGCCCGTGCGCGATCTTGCCGAGCCGGCCTGACGCGCGATGAAACGCAGCAACGAGACGCGGCGATGAAACGACGCGGGCGCGCGCATCGCGCCCGCGAGTTCAGCGGCCGCGCGCCAGTGCGCGTGCGCGTTCGTCGGCCAGCGCGTCGCGGCGCACGAAATCCGCGACGAACGGGCTGGCCGGATGGTGATGCAGCGCGTACGGCGTATCCCATTGCGCGAGCTGGCCGTCCTTCATCACGCCGATCCGGTCGGCGATCGCGAACGCTTCGGCTTGGTTGTGCGTGACGAGGATCGCGGTGTGGCCCGTGCGTTTCAGGATGTCGCGCAGCTCGAACGCTAGCCGCTCGCGGGTATCGACGTCGAGATTCGAGAACGGCTCGTCGAGCAGCAGTAGCTCCGGCGACGGCGCGAGCGCACGCGCGAGTGCGACGCGCTGCTGCTGGCCGCCCGACAACTCGTGCGGATACGCGCCGCCGGAATCGGCGAGGCCGACGAGTTCGAGCATTTCCGCGACACGCAGGCGCCGTTCCGCCTTCGGCATGCGCCGCAGGCCGAACGCGACGTTGTCCGCCGCGCTCAGGTGCGGGAACAGCGCGTAGTCCTGGAACATCATGCCGATGCGCCGCCGCTCGGGCGGCACGTCGAGCGACGGCGCCGCGACGGGCACGCCGTCCAGCACGATGCGCCCCATCCGCACCGGCTCGAAGCCGGCGATCGCGCGCAGCACGGTGGTCTTGCCGCAGCCGGATGCGCCGAGCAGGCAGCCGATGTCGCCGCGCGGCAGCGCGAGGCTCAGCCCGTCGACCACGGTGCGGCGGCCGTGCGGCGTGTCGTAGGCGAGGCAGAGGTCATCGAGTTCGAGCAGGTTCACGGTGTCAGGCTCCGATCTTGTGGCGGGTGCGGGCGAGCAGGATCACGGGCACGAGCCCGGCCAGCACGATCGCGAGCGCGGCGACCGCGCCTTCCTCGTAGGTGCCGCGCGCGGCTTCCGCATAAAGCCAGGTCGCGAGCGTGTCGAAGTTCAGCGGGCGCAGCAACAGCGTCGCCGGCAATTCCTTCATCGCGTCGACGAACACCAGCAGCGCGCTCGTCGTGAGCGCGGGCCGCAGCAGCGGCAGGTGCACGCGGCGCAGCGTGCCGCCGGCCGTTTCGCCGAGCGAGCGGGCCGCCTGTTCCAGCGACGGCGGAATGCGCGCGAGGCCGGCCTCGATGCTGCCGGCCGGGATCGCGAGAAAGCGCACCGTATAGGCGATCACGAGCGCGGCGGTCGAACCCATCAGCAGCAGCCCGTCGCGGCCGAGCGCCGCGCCGAACAGCCGGTCGGCCGCCGCGAACGGGATCAGCAGGCCGATCGCGAGCACGGTGCCGGGCACCGCATAGCCGAGGCTCGCGATTCTCGCGCACACGCGGGCCGGCCCCGCGCGAGCGCTGTCGCGTTGCGCGCGCGCGGCCCATGCGACGACGAGTCCGCACGCGAGCGTCGCGAGGGTGGCGGCGGTGGCGATCGTCAGCGTGTTCGCGAGCCCCGTCATCAGTTGTGCGGATACGCCGCCGACCAGATGCAGCCGCTTGGCCGTCTCGACCGCGAGGTACGCGGCCGGTGCGCCGAAGCCGAGCAGCACGGGCAGCCAGCCGAGCACGGCGGCGCCGAATGCGGCCGTGCCCGTCAGTCGGCGCGGCGCGATCGGCCGCATGCGCCGGCCATGCGCGTAGCGCTGGCGCCGCCGCCCGTAGCGTTCGAGCACGATCATGCCGACGACGATCGCGAGCATCGCGAGTGCGATCTGCGCGGCGCCGGCGAGATCGGAGCGCGTGATCCACGTCGTGTAGACGGATACGGTCAGCGTTTGCACGCCGAGGAATTCCGACGCGCCGATATCGTTCAGCGTTTCGAGCAGCGCGAGGCTCATGCCCACCGCGATCGCGGGCCTCGCGAGCGGCACGACGACGCGCCAGAACGTGGCGACGCGTCCCGCGCCGAGCGTGCGCGCGGCTTCGAGCAGGCTCGCGGACTGCGTGACGAACATCGCGCGCGTGCTCAGGTAAACATACGGATACAGCACGAAGCCGAGCACGAAGATCGCGCCGGGCAGCGAGCGCAGGTCGGGCAGGCGGAACTGGCGCGGGCTGTCGAAGCCGAGCAGCCAGCGGACCGCGCCCTGCACGGGGCCGATCGGGTGCAGCAGGTCGAGATAGGCGAACGCGACGATATAGGTGGGGACCGCGAGCGGCAGCAGCAGCGCCCACGTCAGCATCCGGCGGCCGGGAAAGTCGTACGCGGTGACGAGCCACGCGCAGCCCGTGCCGACGATCGACACGATCGCGCCGACGCCCGCGAGCAGCATCAGCGTATTGACGAGCGCCTGCGGCAGCACGAATTCGGCGAGATGGCGCCAGTGCGCGAGATCGGCGTCGAACGCGGCGGCCACGAGCACCGCGAGCGGCGCCGCGACCGCCGCGGCGATCGCCAGCGCCGCGAGCAGCCACAGACTGCCCGCGCGCGGCAGCACGCGCGGCCGGCGCGCGCCGGCGAGGGTCGCGTCAGTTGTCAAAACCGACCTTGTCGACCAGCTGGCTCGCCTGCTTGCGATGCTTCGCGATGTCCGCCAGCGGCAGCGGGTCGATCTTCAGCATGCCGAAGCTGGCGATCACCGGGTCGAGCTTCACGTTCGCGCGCACCGGATATTCGTAGTTCGCCTGTGCATACAGCGCCTGCGCTTCCGGCGACACGAGGTATTCGAGCAGTTTCACCGCGTTGGCCTTGTGCGGCGCGTGCTTCGCGACCGTCGCGCCGCTGATGTTCACGTGCGTGCCGCCGCTCTTCGCGTTCGCGAACGTCGGCCGCACGACCTTGATCGCGTCGCCCCATTTGCGCGCGTCGCTGCCGGCCTCCGCGTTCTTCATGTGACCGACGTAGTACGCGTTCGCGAGGCCGACGTCGCAGATGCCGCCGAGGATGTCGCGCGCGACGTCGCGGTCGCCGCCCGTCGCCTTGCGCGCGAGGTTCGCCTTCACGCCGCGCAGCCACTTCTCGGTCGCCGCTTCGCCATCGTGCGCGATCATCGCCGCGACGAGCGCCGTGTTGTACGGGTGCTGGCCCGAGCGGATGCAGACCTTGCCCTTCCATTTCGGATCGGCGAGATCCTCGTAGCGGAACGCATCGACCTTCAGGTCCTTCTCGACGTACAGCACGCGGTCGCGCAGCGACAGCGCGTACCAGTCGCCGTTCGCGCCCCGCAGGTTCGCGGGAATCGCGTCGTCGAGCGCCTTCGAGCGCACCGGCTGCGTGAGCCCGCCGTCGACGAGATCGAGCAGGTTGCCGACGTCGACCGTCATCAGCACGTCGGCCGGCGACTGCGCGCCTTCCGCCTTCACGCGCTCGAGCAGGCCGTCCTTCACGAACACCGTGTTGACCTTGACGCCGCTCTGCTTCGTGAATGCGTCGATGAGTGGCTGGATCAGCTTCGGTTCGCGGGTGGTGTACAGGCTCACTTCCTCGGCCGCGTGGGCCAGCGGCGCGAATGCGGCGGCGGCAAGGGCGAGGGCGCCGGCAAGCGGCAGCAGGCGGGTGCGCGGATTCGACATGAAGACTCCGGAAGGGGCAGGTGGACGATGGGAGCGTTCCGGGGCGCGCCTGCCGCCCGAGCGACCCGGAACATTACAAAATGAAAGAATCGAGATTCTAGATCGAAATGGGAATGATTATCAAATGAAAGCTTGCAACAGGCGGGAGGCGACGAAGGATGGGGACCGGCAACGGCGCGTCGCAGCGGGCGCGCAAGCGCGTAGAATGCCCGCTTCGATGAATTTGACGGAGTCGCCCCGACCATGAACGATCAGCGCAAGAAGAACCCTGTCCGCAACGTGAGCATCCTGATCGTCGTGGCCGTGCTGCTCGTGATCGGGACGATCCTGTACAACGCGATTTCGCAGAAGCACGCGTACGACGAGGCCCATCCGGCCGAGGCCGCGAGCGCGGCGTCGCACTGACGTGCCGATGCGCGGCCCGGCGGGCCGCGCACGCAGGGGGCATGCGAAGGGGATGAATTCCCGGCGGTTGGCGCGCTGGATGCCGCGCTGAGCCGGGAGAGAAGCGGGCGCCGGAACCGGCGCGCCGCGTATGCAGTCAGTCGTGCGTCAACGTGACGCAGGCGCGAACTTCGGGCGGATCCGTGCGTAGAACACGGCCGCGAGCAGCGCGAGCCAGGCCGCGCCGACATACAGCGCGACGCGCGTGTCCTCGAACCAGCCGAGCATCACGATCACGAAGCCCATGAACGCGATCGTCAGTGCCGGCGCGACCGGCCACAACGGCACCTTGAACTTCAGCGCCGCGACTTCGGCGCTCGACAGCCGGCGGCGCATCGCGACCTGCGACAGCAGGATCATCAGCCACACCCATACGGTGGCGAACGTCGCGATCGCCGCGACCATCAGGAACACGTCCTTCGGCATCAGGTAGTTGAGCAGCACGCCGACGAGCAGCGCGACCGCCATCACGAGCACCGTGACCCACGGCACACCGTGCCGCGACGTCGTCATCAGCACGGCCGGCGCCTGGCCCTGGCGCGCCATCCCGAACATCATCCGGCCCGCGCCGAAGATGTCGCTGTTGATCGCGGAGATCGCCGCGCTGATCACGACCAGGTTGAGGATCGTCGCCGCCGACTTCACGCCGAGCGCCGAGAAGATCTGCACGAACGGGCTGCCGTCGTTGCCGACACCCGTCCACGGGCTGATCGACATCAGCACGACCATCGTCAGCACGTAGAACAGCAGGATGCGCGCGGGCACCGCATTGATCGCGCGCGGAATCACGCGCTCCGGATCCTTCGCCTCGCCGGCGCTCATGCCGATCACCTCGATCCCGCCGTACGCGAAGATCACGACCGACAGCGATGCGATCAGCCCGCCGACGCCGTTCGGCAGGAAGCCGCCATGGTTCCACAGGTTCGCGAACGTCGGCACGTCGGCCGAGTGGCCGAAGTGCATGCCGGTCAGCAGGATCGCGACGCCGCCGCCGATCATCGCAATGATCGCGCCGACCTTGATGATCGACAGCCAGAACTCGAGCTCGCCGAACACCTTCACGTGGCACAGGTTCAGCCCGCAGATGATCGCGACCACGCCGAGCACCCAGATCCATTGCGGGACATCCGGAAACCAGAAACCCATGTAGATGCCGAACGCGGTGATGTCGGCGATCGCGACGATCACCATTTCGAGCGTGTAGGTCCAGCCGGTGACGAATCCGGCGAACGGGCCGAGGTTCTCGGTCGCGTAGTGGCCGAACGAGCCTGCGACGGGGTCGCGCACGGCCATCTCGCCGAGCGCGCGCATCACCATGTAGACGGCCGCGCCGCCCAGGATGTACGCCAGGATCACGGCCGGGCCCGCGAGCTGGATCGCGGACGCCGAACCGTAGAACAGGCCCGTGCCGATCGCCGACCCCAGCGCGAGGAAGCGTATGTGCCGCGCGCTCAGGTGGCGCTGCAAGTTTTTCATCGTGTCTCCGATATCGTTATGCGACGGACCGGGCGAGCGGGGCCGATCCGGTTGACTCAAGTTGTCTATACAACTTAAATGTGAACGAATGATAACAAGCCGGGCCGGGTGACCGGAATCGGGTATTCCCTGACTGGCGCGACGGGCGCAACAGGGGGCTGGGCGGTCGCGCTTCGAGGGCGCAGGCCGCATGGAACGGGCAGGTCATGCTTCGGGGATCGTTGAATCGGGGAGCGCCGGGGCCGATCCGCGGCACGCGCGGGCCGGCCACCGGCGGGGTAGAGCCGCGCTCAGGCGGGCAGGCGGATCACGCTCGCATCCTTGCGGATCAACAGCGACGAAGCCAGCATCTGCTTGCACTGGTGCGCGAGCACCTTCAGGTCGTGCGTGAGCTCGGCACCCACCGCATCGGATTTCTCCGCGGACACGACCATCGCGTCAAGGTCGCGCGTGATCTGCCTCGACGCGTCGAGCTGGTCGGCGGGCGGCGGCTCGCCTGCTTCGGCCTTCTCGAGATTGTCGAGCACGGCGGCGAGGCCGCGATGCAGCGCGTCGTCGTGGAGGATGCTGCCGTCGGCCGCGCAGGCCGCGCGGATCAGCGGCGCAGCGGCCGTGATCTGCGCGCCGAGCACGTGCGTCTGCACGAGCAGGTCGTTCAGTTCGGGCACGAAGCGCTGGTGCGCCTTCGGCTCGATCATCATCCGCTGGAACGCCTGCCCGAGATTCGCGAACGCGATGTGTACGTCCTTGCGCGCGAGGCGGTAGCGGTAGTCGTCGTCGAGGGTCGTGGCCGGGGTTTCGATGGCCGCGGCGACGACCGGCACGACGGCCGCGCCGTCGGCGGCCGGCACCGGCGGCGGCGACAGGCCGCGCCCGGCGCGCCACACCGCCTCGAAATACTTGCGGGTGGCGGTGAGCATGTCGGCGACCTGCTTGCCCATCAGCCGGTATTCCCAGTACGGGAACAGCCGGCTCGCGGCGATCGCGATCATGCAGCCGACCACCGTGTCGATCGCGCGCTCGCCGATGATCCGCATGCTGCCCGGCGCGAGCAGGTGGAACATCAGCAGCACGTACGACGACGTGAACACGACGCTCGCCGCGTAGTTGAACAGCAGCAGGCTGTAGCTCATCACCATCGACCCGAACATGATCGCGATCAGCAGGTGCGTATCCTTGACCGTGTAGATCAGCGCGACGCTCGCCGCGCAGCCGATCAGCGTACCGACGATACGCGCCGCGTTGCGCTGCTTGGTGAGCGAGTAGCCGGGCTTCAGGATGATGATGGTGGTCATCACGATCCAGTACGCGTTCGTGAGCGGCAGCAGCCGGCCGAGCCAGAACCCGACCGCCACCGCGATCGTCACGCGCAGCGCGTGGCGGAAGCTCGGCGAGCGCATGTTCAGGTTCGAGAAGATCAGGAGCGGCGACATCCGGCGGCGCTGCAGGAAGCGCGTGAGCGCCTTGTCGATCTTCAGTTCGGTTTGCTGCGGATCGGCGTGGCCCGACAGGTTGCGGCGCATCCGCTCGATCAGGCGCGTCGCGCTCCAGATGCGCCGGAACGTGGCCAGCACGGCCGCGTATGCTTCCGCGTTGGTGGCCGGGAAGTTCTTCTTGCGCATCAGCTCGATCTCGTACTCGATCGCGCGCAGCTCGGCCTTCACGCTGATCCGTGAATGCGGTGCGCGGTTCTCGAGCACCGCGAGGCCGATCTCCTCGAGATCGGCGGCCGCCTTGCGGATCAGGTCGCGGTAGAAAATGATCAGATCGGAGCCGCCGAACGTATTGCGCACCAGCGGGTAGTCGGTGTGGGCGCCGACGAACAGCTCGTGCAGGTCGACGCTGTTGATGAACAGGTTGTACATCGTCGTGCGGCCGGGGTCGAGCTTGCCGCGCCGCAGCTTCGGCAGGTTGCGCAGCACGATGTCGCGCGCGGTTTCCTGCGTTTCGACCGCCGTGATCTGCTTGGCGACGAGATTGCGGTAGCACTCGTCGAGATCGGCATCGAGATCGTAGAACTGCGCGCGCGCGAGCAGGTAGTCGGCGCACGCGAACAGGCTCTCGGCGAGCGCCTGCTGCTCGATCCGGCGCGCCTGCCATTGCGACACGAGCGTGGCCCAGTACGTGTACCAGAGGCCGCCCGCGAGGATCCAGCCGGCGTTGATGAACGCCTGCAGCGGCGTAAACTTCTCCTCGAGCGTCATCACCATCATGAACAGCGTCGCGAAGCTGATTTGCGGCCAGCGGTTGCCGTAGACGACGA
The DNA here is from genome assembly GCF_005502655.1 of Burkholderia sp. 4NA327C6. Classification (NCBI taxonomy): domain Bacteria; kingdom Pseudomonadati; phylum Pseudomonadota; class Betaproteobacteria; order Burkholderiales; family Burkholderiaceae; genus Burkholderia; species Burkholderia sp. 4NA327C6. The sequence continues at coordinate 91,490 of NZ_SCNZ01000010.1, forward strand.
TCAGCGACAGCACGAAGGTGAGCGGCACGATGGTGAGCCACAGCACGAAGATGTTCGGCGTCGCGAGGCCGGTGGCGAGCGCGGCCAGAAAACCGATCACGCTGCACGCGAGCATTTCGTTGTGCTTGTACTTGAGCGGGCCCGGCATGTCGACAACGCAGGCGCCGAGCGCGCCCGTCGAGATCGTGAAGCCGAGCTCCCGGTTGTGAAACACGATCAGGCACAGCACGGCCGGCAGCGAAACGCCGACCGCGATCCGCAGGCCGCCGAAAAAGTACTGGCTGTAGAAAAACTTTCTGATTTCGACCGAATAGCGCATCGATGGGCTGAATGGCAGACGAAGACGCCCGGGGGCGGCGTCTTGACTGGCGACGAGTCTATCGTATTTCGCGATCCGTAAAACCTGGCTATCCGGACGAGGTCCGCGACGGCGGCCCATTTGCTATCCTTGGTGATCCTGTTCGCCCGGCCCGGCCGGCGCGAGGTTCCGACGCCCGCTTCATGCTCCATCTCTTCTATTCGAACCGTCACGAAACGCTGGCCGATGCGCTGCTCGAGGATCTGGCCGCGTTCCCGGCCCGCAATGGCCCGTGGGCGCCGCAACAGGTCATCGTGCCGAGTGCGGCGCTGCGCCGCCGTCTCGAGCTCGACATCGCCGCGCGCAACGGCGTGTGCGCGAACGTCGAGTTCACCTATCTCGCGCAATGGCTGTGGGCGCAGATCGGTCACGTGATGGAGGTCCCCAAGCGTTCGCCGTTCGCACCCGACCGCCTCGTGTGGCGCTGCTACCGGCTGTTTGCACAGGCGAACGACGGGGCGCCGTGGCTCGCATCGCCGCGGCTGGCCGCCTACCTGTCCGCGTCCGACGATGCGATGCGCTACGAGCTGGCACACCGCGTGGCGGCCGTGCTCGACCATTACCTGACCTATCGCCCCGAATGGCTGGCCGCATGGCAGGCCGGCGAGTCCGTGCTCGCGGGCGACGGCGCGCCGCGCGGGGTCAGCGACGCCGCGCGCGACGACGAGCGCTGGCAGGCCGCGCTGTGGCGCGCGCTGCTCGCGGAGCTGAGCGACAGCGGCACGCCGCCGGCGCACCGTTTCCTCGTCGAGGCGCGCCATCTCGATCCCGAAACCATCGCGCGTGCGGATTGGCCGGAATCGGTCAGCGTGTTCGCGCTGCCGACGATGCCGCCGCTGCACGTCGCGTTGCTGCGCGAGCTGTCGCGCTGGATCGACGTGCGCGTCTATGCGCTGAACCCGTGCCGCGAATTCTGGTTCGACATCGTGACCGCCGCGCATGCCGAGGCGCTCGATGCGGCCGGGCGGCTCGACTACCAGGAAGTCGGCCATCCGCTGCTCGCCGAATGGGGCAGGCAGACCCAGGCGCAGCTGCACATGCTGCACGAACTGACCGAAAGCGCCGCGTCGGGCGACGCGTCGCGTTTCGTCGAGAATCCCGCGCCGACGTGGCTCGCGCGCGTGCAGAACGCGATCCTCGAACTGCGGCCGGAGGCGGAAACCGGCGACACGCCGGCCGAGCGCGGGATCGAAGTGCACGTGTGCCACAGCCTCGCGCGCCAGCTCGAGGTGCTGCACGACCGGCTGCTCGCATGGTTCGACGCCGACGCGAGCCTGCAGCCGTCCGACGTGCTCGTCGCGGTGGCCGATCTCGCCGCGGCCGGGCCGCTGATCGACGCGGTGTTCGGCACGGCCGGCGCCGGCGGCTCGCGTGTGCCTTACCGGATCACCGGCCTGCCGCCGTCGCAGGCGAACCCGGTCGCGCGCGTGCTGCTCGACTGGCTCGCGTTGCCGGAGCGGCAGGTCGGCGCGCCGGAACTGGTCGAATGGTTGCGCGTCGACGCGGTGGCGGCGCGCTATGGCATCGATGCGGCGGCGCTGGAGACGGTGCAGACCTGGCTCGCGGCCGCCGGCGCGCGGCGCGGGCTGTCGCCGCGCGCGAGCGACGACGCGGCGGTGCCGTCGCCGCGCCATACGTTCTCCGATGCGCTCGCGCGGCTCTTTCTCGGTTACGCGATGCCGGAGGGCGCGGCGCCGGTCGGCGCGTGGCTGCCGATCGAGGCGGCCACCGGCAGCGAGGCCGAACTGCTCGGCCGGCTCGCGCGCTTCACCGACGATCTCGACGGCTTCGCGCGGCGGCTGGCCGAATCGCATACGCCGCAAGGCTGGAGCGAACTGTTCGCCGATACGCTCGCACGTTTCTTCGATTCGGGCGCCGCGTATGCGGACGCGCTCGCGGGTGTGCGCGACGCGCTCGACGCGATGCTGGCCGCGATGACGGAGGGCGCGCCCGATGAAGCGTTGCCGGCGGCCGTCGTCCGGGCGGGGTTGGCCGCCGCGCTCGACGACCCGGCGCGCGGCGGCGTGCCGTGGGGCGGTGTCACGTTCTCGTCGCTGACGAGCCTGCGCGGCCTGCCGTATCGCGTCGTCTGCCTGCTCGGGATGGACGATGGCGTGCTGCCGAGCCTCGCGCGCGCGGACGAATTCGATCTGATGGCCGTATTGCCGAAGCTCGGCGACCGCCAGCGTCGCGACGACGAGCGCAACCTGTTTCTCGACCTGCTGCTCGCCGCGCGCGACCGGTTGATGATCGCCTTCACGGGCCGCAGCATTCGCGACAACGCGCCGTTGCCGCCCGCGGCACTCGTCGACGAGCTGCTCGACCATCTCGCGCTCGTCACGGCCGGGCCCGACGCCGCGCCGGACGCGGTCGATGCCGCGCGGCGCGCATTCGTCGTCGAGCATCCGCTGCAACCGTTCGCGGCCGCGTATTTCCAGCCCGGCAGCGAACTCGTTTCCTTCGACGCAGAGCGTGCGACGCTCGCGTCGCTGCTGGCCGCCGAGGCGTCGCGCGACGGGCCGCGCGAGCTGCCGTTCTTCGCGCAGCCGCTGCCGGCCGAACCGGTCGAGCTGGTCGCTTTCAGCGAATTCGAGCGCTTCTGGCGCCATCCCGCACGTGCGCTGCTGCGCGCGCGGCTCGGCATCGTGCTCGCCGACGCGCAGGCCGAGCTGCTCGACACCGAGCCGTTCGCGCTCGACTTCGCCGGCAGCGATGCGCTCGCCGAGCGCGTGCTGCCGTTGCTGATCGAGTCGGACGAGGGCGGCGTGCACGATCACGCGCTACGCATTGCGGACGCGAGCCCCGAACTGCCGGGCGGTGCGACAGGCGCCGTATGGCGCGACCAGGCGCTCGGTTCGATGACGCAGCTTGCGTCGAACGTGCGCCGCGCGCTGGCCGACGGCATGGAGCGGCGGCCGTTCACGCTCACCGTCGTGCCGGCCTGGCCGGACACCGAACAAGCGCTGTTCGGCGCCGACGACGCGCGGCTGTCGGCCGACGCGGTGAGCGCGCCGCTCGACCTGCACGGCACGCTGAACCGGCTCACGCCGGCCGGGCAGATCATCTATCGCTATGCGCGGCCGAGTGCGCGCGACTACTTGTCCGCGTGGCTCGCCCATCTCGTCTACTGCGCGGTGGAGCCCGGCGGCCCGCGCCGCACGCTGTGGTTCGGCAGCGGCGGCGCATTCGAGCTGACGCCCGTCGCGGCGCCGCTCGAGCAGCTCGCGCCGCTGGCCGCGCTGTTTCGCGCGGGGCGGCGCATGCCGCTGCGGTTTTTCCCGCGCAGCGCGTGGGCGAGGGTATCCGACGGCGAGGCGAAGGCCGCCAGCGTCTGGATCAACGAACGGGTCGTGAGCGAAGCCGACGATCCGGCCATCGCGATCGCATGGCGCGGTGCGCATGCATCGCTCGACGAGCCGTTCGGCACGCTCGCGCACCTCGTGTTCGATCCGCTCGTCGAGCATCTGAAGGAGGTCGCATGAGCGCCGTGTCGCAGCCGCAGCAGGCGCTCGAACTCGACGTGTTCGCGTGCCCGCTCGACGGCGTCAACCAGATCGAGGCGTCGGCCGGCACCGGCAAGACCTGGAACATCTGCGCGCTGTATGTGCGCCTGCTGCTGGAAAAGGATCTCGGCGCGGACGAAATCCTCGTCGTGACCTTCACGAAAGCGGCGACCGCCGAGCTGCACGAGCGGATTCGCGGCCGGCTCGCGCAGCTCGCGCATGCGCTCGACACGGGTGACGACGGTGGTGATCCGTTCATCGAGCGTCTGCTCGAAACCACGCTCGGCGAAGACGGTGCGCTCGATCCCGAAACGGCCGCGAAGCGGATCCGGCGCGCGCTGCGCGCATTCGACCAGGCCGCGATCCATACGATCCACGCGTTCTGCCAGCGCGCGCTGCAGGAAGCGCCGTTCGCGGCGGCGATGCCGTTCGCGTTCGACATGGAGGCCGACGACGCGTCGCTGCGCTTCGAGCTCGCAGCGGATTTCTGGCGCACACGGGTCGAACCGGCGGCCGCGCGCTGGCCGGGCTTCGCGACCTGGCTCGTCGAATCGGGCGCCGGCCCGGCCGCGCTCGATGCGCAGCTCGCGCGGCGGCTGAAGAAGCCGCTCGCCGCGCTGCGCTGGGACGGCGTGACCGAGCCGGACGAATCGGCCGAGGCGGCGGCGGCCGAGTGCTTTGCCGAGGCCGGGCGGATGTGGGCGGACGAGCGCGAAGCGATCGATGCGTTGCTGCGCGCCGCGCAGCCCGCGCTCAATCAGCGTTCGCACAAGCCCGAAGCCGTGGCCGATGCACTGGCCGCGTGGGCCGCGCATTTCGCGCAGGGCGACGCGACGGCTGCGCTGCCGAAGGCCGCGCTGAAGCTCACGCGCACCGCGCTCGTGAAGGCGACGAAAAAAGGCGGCGCGACGCCCGAGCATGCATTCTTCGACGTGGCCGACGCGCTCGAAGCGGCCGTGGCGGCGGCCGAGGCCGCGCAGCGCGCACGCTGGCTCGCGCTGATCGCCGAATGGCTCGACATGGCGCCGGGCGAGCTGGCCGAGCGCAAGCGCACGCGGCGCGTCGTCTCGTTCGACGATCTGCTCGCGAACCTGTACCACGCGTTGCATGCGCATCCGTGGCTTGCCGAGACGCTGCGCGCGCGCTATCCGGCCGCGTTGATCGACGAGTTCCAGGATACCGACCCGCTGCAGTTCGCGATCTTCGACCGGATCTTCGCACCGGGCGGCCCGCTGTTTCTGGTCGGCGATCCGAAGCAGGCGATCTACAGCTTCCGCGCGGCCGATCTGCATACCTATCTTGCCGCGCGCGCACGGGCGAGCGCGTGCTACACGCTCGCGGTCAACCAGCGTTCGACGCCCGCGATCGTCGATGCGTGCAACCGCTTCTTCATGTCGAATCCGCGCGCGTTCGTGCTCGACGGGCTCGACTATTACGCGGTGCGCGCGGGCACGCGCGTGCGCGCGCCGTTCGTCGACGCAACCGATCCGGGCCCGGCAGGCGACTTCCGGGTATGGGCGTTGCCGGGAGGCGAAGGCACGTTGCTCAAGCGTGATGCGCAGGCCCAGGCCGCGCAGGCCTGTGCCGCCGAGATCGCACGGCTGATGCGCGGCGCGCGCGAAGGGCGCGTGCGGCTCGGCGAGTCGCCGCTGTCGCCGGGTGACATCGCGGTGCTCGTGCAGACGCACCGGCAGGGCAGTCTCGTGAAGCGCGTGCTGGCCACGTGGGGCATCGGCAGCGTCGAACTGGCGCAGGCCTCGGTGTTCTCGACCGGCGACGCCGAGCAGCTCGAACGCGTGCTGGCGGCGATCGATGCACCGGGCGACCTGCGGCGCTTGCGCGCGGCGCTCGCATCCGACTGGTTCGGGCTCGACGCCGGCGCGCTGTGGCGGATGGAGCAGGGCGACGGCGACCCGCAACGGCAAGCATCGGCGGCGGACAGCGCCGACGCGATGAGCTGGGTCGAGCGCTTCTCGCGCTATCGGCTGTTGTGGCGTGAACGCGGCTTCGCGGTGATGTGGCGCACGTTCACCCGTGAACTGAGGATTGCCGAGCGCCTGATGGCCGGCGCGGACGGCGAACGCCGCGTGACCGACATCAACCATCTGGCCGAGCTGACGCAGGCTCGCGCGTCCGCGCAGCCGGGCATCGCGCCGACGCTGCGCTGGCTCGCCGCGCAACGGCTCGACGGCGGCGGCGAGGAAGCGCAGCTGCGGCTCGAATCCGATCGCAACCTCGTGCAGATCGTCACCGTGCACAAGTCGAAAGGCCTCGAATATGCGATCGTGTTCTGTCCGTTCCTGAACGACGGCGGGTTGCGCGAGCCGCCCGCGTCCGCGTTGCCCGATGCGCGCGAGTATCACGACGACGCGGGCGACGCGGTGCTGCATTACGGGTGCGACGACGAGGCAGCCGAGCATGCGGCGCGGCAGGCGCTGCGCGAGCAGGCGGCGGAACGCGCGCGGCTCGTCTACGTGGCGCTCACGCGCGCGGTCTATCGCTGCTACGTCGTCGCCGGGCCGTACCTGTCGTCGCGCTCGACGCGTGAATCACGACGTAGCGTGCTCAACTGGCTCGTCGTAGGCGCGGGCCAGTCGTTCGATGCATGGCTCGACGAGCCGCCCGACGAAGCGGCGCTCGATGCGGCGTGGCAGGCGCTCGCGGGTGGCCCCGTGAGTGTCGCGCCGCTGCCGCCGCCCGCGCGCCCCGAGCGTCTCGCGGCCGGGCACGACGCGTCGCAGACCCTCGCGGCGCGCCATGCGACGCGCGTGCTGCGCGATGCGTGGCGGATGGCCAGCTTCAGTTCGCTGACCGCGTCGATGGCGCGCGAGGAGGCGGGCGTCGCGGCCGTGCCCGATGACGAGCTGCGGCCCGATCACGATGCGCTTGCCGCGGTGGTGCCGGAGGGCGAATGGCTATTGGCCGATACGGTCGCGCCCGAGCCGCCGGACGACGATATCCTCGTGTTCCCGCGCGGCGCGGCGGCCGGCGAGTGCCTGCACCGCCTGTTCGAGCTCAGCCGCTTCACCGAGCCCGAGTCGTGGCCCAGGGCCGCGCTCGGCGCGCTGCACGACCGGCCGGTCGAGGCCGTGCCCGAGCTGGCCGCGCGCCTGCCGGCAATGATGGTGAAGCTGGTCGACGATGTCGTGCATACCGAGCTCGTGCCGGGCATGCGGCTCGCCGATCTCGATCCCGCGAAGCGGCTCGACGAAATGGGTTTCCTGTTCCCGGCGCCCGCGCTCGACCTGATGGCGCTGCGCCGGCTGCTGGTCGCGCACGGCTATCCGGACGTTGCACTGGAGGCGGGCATGCTCGCCGGTTTCATCAAGGGTTTCATCGACATGATCGTCGAACACGACGGCCGCTTCTGGATCGTCGACTGGAAGTCGAACCATCTCGGCACGACGCCGGACGCCTATGGCCCGCGCGCGCTCGACGTCGCGATGGCCGATCACGCGTATCACCTGCAGGCGCTGCTCTATACGGTCGCACTGCATCGCTACCTGCGCGGGCGGCTGCCGGACTACGACTACGACACGCATGTCGCGGGCTACCTGTACCTGTTCGTCCGTGGCGTGCGGCCCGGCTGGCGCAGCGGCGGCGAACCGGCCGGCGTGCATGCGCGGCGGCCCGAGCGCGCGCTCGTCGACGCACTCGACCGGATGATGGAAGGGGGCCGCGCATGAACATGAACGTGCAGGACGACACGCTCGAATTTACCGGCGGCCTCGTCGCGCGGCTGCCCGAACCCGCCGATTTCGGCATTGCACTCGCGGAAGGTTTCGCGCGCCGCATCGGCGATCTGGCTCGTCGCGCCGGTGCGCCGGCCACGGCTGCACGGTGGGCGGCGCGCGCCGCGTTCGCGACGAGTCGCGCGACCGCGGGCGGCCACGTATGCGTCGCGCTCGGCGCGCTCGCGCAGCGGTACGAAGCACCGCTCGACGAAGTCCGCTCGGCGCTCGCCGCGAGCGGCGTGGTCGCATTCGGCACGCTCGCACGCGGCGACGAGCGGCCGCTGATCGTCGACCGCCACGACCACCTGTACCTGTCGCGCTATTTCGACTACGAACGGCGGCTTGCCGATGCGCTCGTCGCGCAGGCCGGTGTGGCCGCGCCGGACGAAGGTCTCGCGCCCGACCGGTTGCGCGACAGCCTCGCGCGTTACTTCGGGCCGGCAACCGGCGAAGTCGACTGGCAGCGCGTCGCGGCGATCGTCGCGCTGACGGGCCGCGTGACGATCGTCAGCGGCGGCCCGGGCACGGGCAAGACGACGACCGTCGTCGGCGTGCTGGCCTGTCTGCTCGACGCGCATCCGGGGCTGCGCGTCGCGCTGGCCGCGCCGACCGGCAAGGCCGCGCAGCGGATGCAGGAAGCACTGCACGCACGGGCCGGCGACCTGCCGCCCGAACTCGCGGCGCGCCTGCCGGAGACGTCGTTCACGCTGCATCGGCTGCTGGGCGGTGGCGGGGCGGCCGGCTTCCGGCATCATCGAGACAATCCGCTGCCGTACGACCTGATCGTCGTCGACGAGGCGTCGATGATCGACGTTGCGCTCGCCGCGCATCTGCTCGATGCGCTCGCGCCGGGTGCGCGGCTCGTGCTGCTCGGCGACAAGGACCAACTGGCCGCGGTCGAGGCGGGCGCCGTGTTTGCGGAGTTGAGCGCGCGGCCGGCGTTTACCGCCGCGGCGCGCACGCGCATCGCGCAGGCGCTCGGCATCGACGAGGCGGCATTCGTCGCGGCGCTGCCGGTGCAGGACGAAGCCGCGACCGCTGCGATTCACGTCGCGCATCCGGCGAGCGCGGCGGCGCGGGCCCGGGCGCCGGCGCCTGCCGCGGCCGCTACGCCCAAACCTGCGTCGCGCCGGAAAGTCGATGAGCGACAGGCATCGCTCTTCGACGACGAACCGCAGGAGGACGAAGTTTCGCCGACCAGCGTCGCGCCGCCGCCGGTCGCAGGTCCGGTGCCGACCGAAGCCGGTGAGCCGGGCGAGGCCGGCGCGGCAGGCGAGGCCCCCGCGTGGATCGAGGTCGACGAACTTGCGTGGCTCGACGCCGTCGAGCTGCCGCCGTTCGACGCGGGCGACGCGGCGCTTGCATCGGTCACGTCGCTACTGCCCGGCGAACCGGCCGCCGCGCCCGCCACGCCCGCACCCGCACCGCTCGCCGACTGCGTGGTCTGGCTCGAACGCAATTACCGCTTCGGCCTCGATTCACCGATCGGGCGGCTGTCGCTCGCGATCCGCAGCGGCGACGTGCAGGCCGCGCTCGACGCGCTGCCCGCCGACGATTCGGCCGCCGCGTCATTCCACGACGATGCGGGCGAGTCGCTCGCGTCGTCGACGGTCGAGCGGCTCGCGCGCCGCTTCGGTGCTTACCTCGACGCGTTGCGCGACACGCTGGCCGCGCCGGTGCCCGATCCGCTGCCGCTGTTCGACGCGCTCAACCGGTTCCGGATCCTGTGCGCAACCCGCAGCGGCTTGCGCGGCGCGGAGCACGTGAATGCGCTCGTGGCCGCGCACGTGCGCCACGCGGCGCGGGTGCCGCTGGCGGTCGGCGCGCACTGGTTCACGGGGCGGCCGATCATGGTGACGCGCAACGACTATGCGCTCGGGCTGTTCAACGGCGATATCGGCATCGCGCTGCCCGACGCGCACGGCGTGCTGCGCGTGTGGTTCAGGCGTGCGGACGGCACCGCGCGCGCGGTGTCGCCGGCCGCGCTGCCGCCGCACGAAACCGCGTTCGCGCTGACCGTCCACAAATCGCAGGGCTCGGAATTCGACGAAGCCGCGCTCGTGCTGCCGGCGTCGTTCGGCCGCGTGCTCACACGCGAACTCGTCTATACGGCGGTCACGCGTGCCCGCACGCGCGTGCAGGTGATCGGGCCGCGGCGCGTGCTGGCGCAGGCGGTCGCGACGCGTACGCAGCGCGATTCGGGGCTCGCGGCACGCGTCGACGAGGCGCTTGCACGGCGCCGCACGGAGGCTTCGCGATGATGATCCGCTATACGCTCGATCCGGCCGAAGTCGAATGGACGGCCGTGCGCGCGCAGGGCGCGGGCGGGCAGAACGTGAACAAGGTGTCGAGCGCGATCCACCTGCGCTTCGATATCCGCGCGTCGTCGTTGCCGCCCGTCATCAAGGAGCGGCTCCTCGCGCTGTCCGACCAGCGCATCACGCGCGACGGCATCGTCGTGATCAAGTCGCAGGAATATCGCACCCAGGAGAAGAACCGCGAAGCCGCGCTGGCGCGACTCGATGCGTTGATCAGCGGTGTTGCGTTCACGCCGCGCGCGCGGGTCGCCACGCGGCCGACGCGTGCGTCGAAGGAGCGGCGGCTCGAGCACAAGTCGCGCCGCAGCGTGGTGAAGTCGGGGAGAGGGAAGGTGATCGACTGACGAACGGATGAGCGGACGAACGACGGGTGCGGTAGCTGGTCGTCCGCCGTCGTGCCGGCTAGCGCATCACGGTCCCGGCGCTGTCGAGCACGAAGTCGACGCAGAACACGACCAGCCGGCTCAGCGCGTGGATCGCGACGGCGGCCGTATAGCAGTCGCGGCCTTCCGTCAGCGAGAAGTGCGGGCCCATCAGCGCGACGCGTCCGGGCGCGGCGATCGCGCGCTGGAAATACGGGCGCCGCGACCAGTTGCTGTGGGTTTCGGGGAAGAGCGGTGAAAGGCGGGTGGCACCCGCCTGGCCGTCGTCGGTGCGCGCGCCGATCGACGGCAGGAACTGCTCGCCGGTTTCGTCGGTGACGAACACGCGGCGCGCGGCCGGTACTGCGAACACGCGTTGCGCGGCGTCCTGCAGGTTGCCGCTTGCGGAAAACGCCGCCGCGCCGGACAGCACGAGCCGCTCGATCGCGTCGAAGCCGGGCTGCTCGGCGGCGACCGGCGTGTGCCGGCGTGCGATGAAGCGCCGCCACGCGGCGTCGAGCATCGCGGGCGCTGCCGCGCTGGCATGCGCGATCGATGCATCGGGCTGGCCGAACTGGAAACCCTGCACGAAATCGATGTCGGCTTCCATCAGCGCCTGCAGCGAGTCGTCGCTCTCGACACCCTCGGCGAGCACCATCGCACCGGCCTGATGCAGCATCGACACGAGGTGATGCATGATGCGGCGGTCCTCGGCCGAACCGGTCGAGCGTACGACGAGCGAGCGATCGAGCTTGACGATGTCGGGTCGCGTGCGCCACACGCGGTCGAAGTTCGAGAATCCCGTGCCGAAGTCGTCGATCGCGATCAGGAAGTCGCGATGCTGGATCATGTCGATCGTGCGCGCGAGCGCGGCTTCGTCGCGTGCAGGCTGTTCGACGACTTCCAGCACGATGCGGTTCGGCGGCAGCGAGAAATGCCGGCACAGCGCCTCGACGAATTCGCGCTGCACGAGGCCCGAGTCGAGCACGCGCGGCGTGACGTTCAGGAACAGCCAGCCGTCGCCGATACCCTGCGCGACGAAGTTGGCCGTATGCAGGCAGCGCGCGAGCCGGTCGAGCAGCAGCGCGTCGGCGTCGGCACGCGTCCTGTCGAACAGCGCGGCGGGCGAGATCATTGCGCCGTTCGAATCGACGACGCGCAGCAGCGCCTCGTAACCGACGACCCGCTTGTGCGTGATCGACAGTACGGGCTGGAACACGCTGCGCAATGTCGTGGTGCGATAGGTGGCGACCCAGCCGCCGGGTGTCGGCGTGAGGCGTTCGAGCAGGGAGTCGAGCGAGAGGTCGCGGGCGGGCTTCATGTCAACGATGCCCGGGAATGAGCGGCGCAACGGCAGCGCGCCGCCACGCCGAAGCAGTCGCACGCGCCGGCGGACGCGAAAGGACGTGGGGCATCGAGACCGCCTTCTGCGGGTAAGTGTCTGGAGTGTAACGGGAATGCGGCCGCTCGCGTATCAGGGAAACTCCAGACGCACGCGGGAATGCGACTGCGGCGGGCGCTGCCCGCATGCGCGCCGTGCATGATCGCCGCGTAGCGTCGGGCGTCGCCGCCCGCACATGACAATCCGTCAGCATGGCAGGCGTGCGGCGAGGCGGGAAATCCCGACAGCCGGCACATGGCGAGCGACGGTCGCCGTCAGCGGAATGCCGGCCGCGCTGCGGCACCATCCGCGGCGCGGCGATGAACGATCGGCGCCCGGTCGGCAGTCATGACGGCCGGAACGAACGGCGGCGCGCGCACCCGAAGTATCGTCAGGTCGCTTCGCCGCTGCGCGGCCGGATCCCGGGAATCCGCTTGATCACGCCGGTCGCGAGCGCGGTGCCGACGAGCACGATCGCGCAGCCTTCGATCATCACGGCCGACACGTGTTCACCGAGGAACAGCGCGCCCCACAGCAGACCGAACACGGGGATCACGAACGTCACGGTAATCGCTCGCGCGGGGCCGATGTGGGCGATCAGGTGGAAGAAGATGAAATATGCGATGCCCGTACAGGCGACGCCCAGGGCGAGCACCGAGGCCCACGCGTGCGCGCTGACCGGCGCGGCCGGCCAGGTGGCGATCGCGAACGGCAGCAGCAGGACGGTCGAGCCGATCATGCTGCCGGTCGCGTTGACGAGCGGATCGACGCCGGTCAACTTGCGCTTCGTGTAGTTGGCCGCGATGCCGTACAGCAGCGTCGCGCCGAGGGCTGCCGCGGCGGCGAGCGCGGTCGCGGCGGCGCCCGCCTCGCCGTGCGCATTCGCGATCTGGTTCCACACGAGCGTGAGTACGCCGGCGAAGCCGATCACGAGGCCGAGCGCGCGCGGCAGCGACAGCTTGTCCTTCAGCCACAGGTACGCCACGAGCGCGCCCCAGAGCGGTGTCGTCGCGTTGATCACCGACGTCACGCCGGCCGACAGCGTCAGTTCGGCGAACGCGAACAGGCAGAACGGGATGCCCGAGTTTAGCGCGCCGACGACGAACAGCGGCCACGCATGACGGCGCAGCCGTGCGCCGAGATCGGCGGGTTTGAAGCGCGTGAGCGCGAAGCCGCCGAGAAACAGCGCGCCGATGCCCACCCGCAACGCCATCAGCGGCGCGACGCCGAGATCGACGACGCCGATCCGGATGAACAGGAACGACGCACCCCACAGGGCAGCGAGCACGGTCAGCAGCAGGGCGTTCTTGGGTGACATCGATCGTGAAGGGCAGGGACGGGATGCAGAGAATCTTACACCGCGTTACCGTGCCGTCGTTTCACGTTTCGATGAAATGACAAGAAACGGGAATGTCGCCGGTGGGCGGCGTGGGGCGGCCGCCCACCGGCGGTCTTGCCCGATCAGTGATGGCGCCAGCCGCCGCGTCCGCCGAAGCCGAAGTTGAGCGAAACCGCCGGTCCCCAATAGCCGCCCCACGCAGGTGCATAGGCCGGTGCCGGATAGTAATAGGCCGGGCCCGGATCGACGTAGACGGGAGCCGGCTGCACGGGAGCCGCCGTGTAATAACCGCCGGGATAATAGCCGTACGGGTAGTAGCAGCCGGCGAGCGTCACGCAGGCGAGCGCCGCAGCGACGAGGGTCCTGTTCATGATGTCTCTCCGGCGGAGCCGGCAATCGGCAGATGCTTAAGCTTAGGCCGCGCGCCGATGACACGGTGTGCAAAACGGTAACGGATCATTTCCGCGGCAGGCTGCCCGTCACGTTGCGGCGCCGCGTGCGAAAACGGCGCTTCCGCATCGCGGAAACGCCGTCTGGCCGACCGTCGCGGCGCGTTGCGCCGCTTACTTGCCGACCTGGTTACCGATGATGCCGCCCGCCGCTGCGCCGCCCAGCGTCGACAGCGCACTGCCGCCGATTGCCGCGCCGGCGACGCCGCCGACGCCCGCACCGATTGCCGTGTCGCGCTGGCGTCTCGACATCGAGTCACAGGCCGACAGGCTGGCCACGGTCGCGACGAGCAGCGTGCATATCCCAATACGCCGTATCGAATTCATGATCGTTGTCCTTGCGGTTGTGAACAGAGGACGCGCGACCGGCCGGCGGCCGCGCATGAACCCAATCTACGCGCCGTCCTCCGACGCTGCTGTAAGCACTTGTTAAGGCTCGCGCGGTTTCGTAATGAATTGTTTCGGGTGGTTTTCCGATGCGGCGGCAGGCACGCGACATGCGCAAAAAAGCCCGCTCGAAAGCGGGCTTCGTGCCTGGCGAGGCGGTGCGGCAGTCCTCGCCGGACCGCGCGTTCGCTTACTGACGATGATAGATTTCGGCGCCGGTCTTGACGAACTCGACCGCCTTCACTTCCATCCCTTTCTTCAACGCTTCGGTTTCCGACACGCCTTGCTGCGCCGCGAACTCGCGCACGTCCTGCGTGATCTTCATCGAGCAGAAGTGCGGGCCGCACATCGAGCAGAAGTGCGCGACTTTCGCGGAATCCTTCGGCAGCGTTTCGTCGTGGAATTCGCGCGCCTTGTCCGGATCGAGGCCGATGTTGAACTGGTCTTCCCAACGGAACTCGAAGCGCGCCTTCGACAGCGCGTTGTCGCGCACCTGCGCGCCCGGGTGGCCCTTTGCGAGATCGGCGGCATGCGCGGCGAGCTTGTACGTGATGATGCCTTCCTTCACGTCGTCCTTGTTCGGCAGGCCCAGGTGCTCCTTCGGCGTCACGTAGCAGAGCATCGCGGTGCCGAACCAGCCGATCATCGCGGCGCCGATGCCCGACGTGATGTGGTCGTAGCCCGGTGCGATGTCGGTGGTCAGCGGCCCGAGCGTGTAGAACGGCGCTTCCTTGCACCAGTCGAGCTGGAGATCCATGTTCTCCTTGATCAGCTGCATCGGCACGTGGCCGGGGCCTTCAATCATCACCTGCACGTCGTGCTTCCATGCGATCTGCGTGAGCTCGCCGAGCGTCTTCAGCTCGCCGAGCTGCGCTTCGTCGTTCGCGTCGTAGATCGAGCCGGGGCGCAGGCCGTCGCCGAGCGAGAAGCTCACGTCGTACGCCTTCATGATCTCGCAGATCTCTTCGAAGTGTTCGTACAGGAAGCTTTCCTTGTGGTGCGCGAGGCACCACTTCGCCATGATCGAGCCGCCGCGCGACACGATGCCCGTCATCCGGTTCGCGGTGAGCGGCACGTACTGCAGGCGCACGCCCGCGTGGATCGTGAAGTAGTCGACGCCTTGCTCGGCCTGTTCGATCAGCGTGTCGCGGAAGATTTCCCAGGTGAGGTCCTCGGCCTTGCCGTTGACCTTTTCCAGCGCCTGGTAGATCGGCACCGTGCCGATCGGCACCGGGCTGTTGCGGATGATCCACTCGCGCGTTTCATGGATGTGCTTGCCGGTCGACAGGTCCATCACCGTGTCGCCGCCCCAGCGGATCGCCCACGTCATCTTGTCGACTTCCTCGCCGATCGACGACGTGACGGCCGAGTTGCCGATGTTCGCGTTGATCTTCACGAGGAAGTTGCGGCCGATGATCATCGGCTCCGATTCCGGGTGATTGATGTTCGCGGGGATGATCGCGCGGCCGCACGCCACTTCCGAGCGCACGAATTCCGGCGTGATCTCGGCCGGCGCGTTCGCGCCGAATGCCGCTGCGCCGAACGCCTGGCCCGGGTGCTGGCGGCCCATCATCGCGGCGAGCTTCGCGCCGTTCGGGCCGCTCGCCTTCAGGCTCTCGAGGTACTCGGCGCGGCGCTGGTTCTCGCGGATCGCGATGTATTCCATTTCCGGCGTGATGATCCCCTGGCGCGCATAGTGCATCTGCGTGACGTTCTTGCCGGCCCGGGCACGGCGCGGATTGCGGTGCAGGCCCGGGAACCGCAGGTCGGCGGTGGCCGGGTCGGCCGCGCGCTCGAGGCCGTACTGGCTCGACAGGCCGCCGAGCACTTCGGTGTCGCCGCGTGCCTCGATCCAGCCTTGGCGCAGCGGGGCCAGGCCCGCGCGGATGTCGATCTTCGCGTCCGGATCGGTGTAGGGGCCCGACGTGTCGTACACGTAGATCGGCGGATTCTTCTCGCCGCCGAAGCCGGTCGGCGTGTCGGCCTGCGTGATTTCACGCATCGGCACGCGGATGTCGGGCTGCGAGCCGGTTACATAGACCTTTCGCGAATTGGGCAGCGGGGCGACGGCCGCGGCATCGACATGAGCGTCGGCGGACAGAAACTTCGGATTGGCGTTCATGCAATCTCCTGTGTGAGCGCCGGACAGGCGCTTCGGCGCTTGCCCGGAGCCCTTGACGTATGTGGGGCTCGAGCTAAGCAGGAGACGAGGCTTGGTGAGGCGGCGGATTTCGTCAGAAGGATGGCGGCGAATTCCGTACGCTTCCCTGCGCTGGCATTATCCAGATCAGGTTCAAAGGGTATTTCTCACCCGCAATGCCGGTTGTTTGACCGGGCGCATTGCAGGACCCCCGCGTTAGCAGGGCACACGATACACTGGCTTGGCGGCGGTTTCAACCGGCAGAGGATCGGCTGTCCCGGTGCGGCCGCAGCATGACGGGCGGTACGGTGGCCCGTCGAAATGGCAGCGCGCGTCGCCGCCGCATGGCCCCCCGGCATGGCCGGCCACGGCGAAGCGGTGCAGCATGACGCGCTTTCGCGCAACTTCAAAAAAAATTTTCGCAGCGGCTGTCATTTCCCGCGACGTCGTCCGTCTATTCGGCTCCTTAAACCCATGTTGTTTTGGAGAGATGTCATGAAAAAAGTACTGATTGCCGCTTGCGTCGCCGCTTTCGCCACGATCGCCACGGGCGCCCATGCACAGAACGATGCGATGTCGCAGCCGGGTTCGTCGATGTCGAAGGACGCGATGGGCCACGACGCGATGGCCAAGGATGCAATGGGCCATGACGCGATGAAGAAGGACGGCATGAAGAAGCATGCGATGAAGAAAGACGCGATGAAGAAGGACGCGATGTCGCACGACGAGATGGGCAAGCCGTCGGGCGACAAGATGGCGCCGTCGAACTGACGAAAGGCGGACGCGGCGCGGCCGGCGCGTGCGTCGCACGACGGCCGCCCGCATCGCGTCCCGTCGACTCATACCGGGAGTCTTCATCATGCAAACCGTTCCCGCCACCGGCCGCGCGGCCGCCACGCCGCCCGCGCGCCCGATCCATCCGCTGTGGGTGCGCGCGAGCCACTGGCTCAACGCGCTCGCGGCGATCCTGATGGTGCTGTCCGGCTGGCGCATCTACGACGCGTCGCCGATCTATCCGCCGTTCACGTTCCCGCACGGGATCACGATCGGCGGCTGGCTCGGCGGCGCGCTGCAATGGCATTTCGCGGCGATGTGGCTGCTCGTCTTCAACGGGCTGTTCTATCTGACGATGTCGATTGCGACGGGGCGCCTCGCGCGCAAGATGCTGCCCGTCACGCCGGCGTCGATCTGGCGCGACGTCCGTGCCGCGCTGGGCGGGCGGCTGTCGCACGCCGACCTGAGCGTCTACAACGCGGTGCAGCGTGCCGCCTACCTCACCGCGATCGTCGATATCGTCGTGCTGGTGCTCTCCGGGCTCACGATCTGGAAATCCGTGCAATTCCCGCTGCTGCGCGAATTGTTCGGCGGCTACGACAACGCGCGTGTCGTGCACTTCTGGGCGATGTCGCTGCTCGTCGCATTCTTCGTCGTTCACGTCGCGATGGCGCTGCTGGTGCCGCGCTCGCTGCTCGCGATGCTGCGCGGGCGCTGACCCGTCAACCTCGGGTGAAGGAAATCATCATGTCGGAATCCGAAAACAAGCGCGACGGTTCGCGCTGGACGCTCGACCGGAAGTCGCTCGAACTCGACGTGCGCCGCGAGCTCGAGATGCCGTCGCGGCGGCTGTTCAACCGGCGCGTGCTGACGCTCGGCGGCCTGACGATGCTGACCGGCTGCACGCTGAAGGACGACGCGTCGGTCAACACGTTCCTCGAAACGGTGTCGCGCATGAACGACCGCGTGCAGGCCTGGCTGTTCAGCGGCGAGCGGCTCGCGCCGACCTACACCGAAGCCGACATCACGCGACCGTTCCCGTTCAACGCGTTCTACGGGATCGACGACGTGCCGCACGTCGACGCGTCGACGTACCGGCTCGTGCTGTCCGGCCGCGTGACGGGCAAGCGCGTGTGGACGCTCGACGAACTGTATGCGCTGCCGCACGCGGAACAGATCACGCGGCATATCTGCGTGGAAGGGTGGAGCGCGATCGGCCGCTGGGGCGGTACGCCGTTCGGCGCGTTTCTCGCCCGCGCCGGCGCCGATACGCGGGCGAAGTACGTCGGCTTCAAATGCGCCGACGATTACTACGAGAGCATCGACATGCCGACCGCGCTGCATCCGCAGACGCTGCTCGCATTCGACTACGACGGCCATCGTCTGCCGCCGGAGTTCGGTTTCCCGATGAAGCTACGGATGCCGACCAAGCTCGGCTACAAGAATCCGAAGCACATCATGGAGATCTTCGTGACCGATACGTTTCCGGGCGGCTACTGGGTCGACCAGGGGTACAACTGGTTCGGCGGATCGTGAGCGGTGCGGTGCGTGGTGTGCGGTGGCGGCGCATGCGCGTGCCGCGATGCATCGGGCATCGCGGCACCGCACGAGATGCGTCACGCGGATTCGCGCACCTGGAGGTCGACGCGCAGGCCGACGGCCGCCGCCATGTTCACGAGGGCGTCGAGCCCGAACAGGTTGATCTTGCCGCGCATCAGGTCGGAGACGCGCGGTTGCGTGACGCCCAGCTGTTTCGCGGCCTGGGCCTGACTGAGCTCGAGCTGCGCAATGCGCTGCTTGAGCGCGATCATCAGCCCGGATCGCAGCTTCATGTTCTCGGCTTCGGCCGGCTGGCCCTCGAGTGCGTCCCAGACGCTTGAATAACGGTCGTTGGTCATCGTTTCCTCTCCATCGTCAGCGCGCGATAGCGCCGGGCGGCCAGTTCGATATCGGCCCGGGTCGTGCGCGCCGCTTGCTTCCGGAAGCAGTGCAGCACGTAGACGGCGTCGGCGAATGTCGCGACGTAAATGATCCGGAACGCGCCGCTCGCATCGCGCAGGCGAATTTCCCGCACGCCGACACCGACGGTACGCATCGGCTTCCAGCCGTCGGGCGCGAACCCGCGTTGTACCTGGTCGATCTGGTGGCCGGCTTCGCGTCGCGCAGGCAGCGGAAAGCCGCGAAGATCCGCGAGCGCGCTGCCGACGAAAACAACAGGTTTCGGCGGGAGAATGGTTGGATTATACAAAATTTTGTATGAGCAGTGCGGGTGTCGAAGAAAGGTCGTCCGGCGCATGAGGTGCGTGAGCCGACCGTCACGATAAGGGGGAAGCGCTGGCCGGCGTGCAGGACTGGCCGTTCGGCCGATGGCTGACCCGGTTGCGACGGAGGGCGTGGATGGCGGGTCGGATCGACATCCCGGCAACGCATGCGTGTCGCGTATCCGGCCCCCGATTTCACCCGCCCGCCGGCCGGGAAATGTCGCGCGGAAACATCATTCGCGATCCTTTCAGACAGGTCCGACGATGCTTTCGAATCCTTGATGCCATAATGCCGAGCGTGCGCAGCCGAAACGGTTGCGCGCGTTTTTTTGTCCCTCTGCCGCCGCTTGCCGGTTCTCTTTCGTCGCCGTTCGCACTGCCATGTCGTTCCGCACGTTCGCTCTGCCTTCCCGGTCCCGCCAGGGCCGTTTGCCGGCATCGCCGGCGTCTTTCAGCGGAGCACGCGGCGTGATGTGCGGGCAGGCTGCGCAATGACGCCGCTCGACCGTCTCCTCGATTTCTTCGCCCGCTTCTCGTTCCGGATCCGCCTGCCGCAAAGCCGCGGCGGTCGCGTCGCGCTGGCGCTCGTCTTCATCTATTTCGTCTGGGGTTCGACCTACAGCGGCCTGCATTTCGCGCTGCAGTCGTTCCCGCCGCTGCTGCTGTCGGGGCTGCGCAACCTGCTCGGCGGGATCGGCCTGTTCATCTTCGCGCTGCGGCGCAAGCCCGAATGGCCGACGCTGCTCGAAATCCGCAATGCGGGGATCGTCGGCACGATGCTCGTCGCGCTGTCGTCCGGCACGATCGCGCTCGGGATCAGTCTGGTCAGCAGCGGCTCGGCCGCGGTGATGGTGGCGACGGTGCCGCTGTTCGCGACCGTGATCGCGGCGGTTGCCGGGCGGCCGGTCACGAAAGGCGAGTGGTCGGCCGTCGCGCTCGGGATGGTCGGTATCGTCGTGCTGAACTCCGGCGGCGCGGCCGCGCAGAGTTCGGCGCTCGGCACGATCTGCGTGCTGGCCGGCGCCCTGTTCTGGGCCGGCGGCGCGCATCTCGCGACGCGGCTCAAGCTGCCGTCCGACCTGTTTCTGTCGACGTCGCTGCAGATCGGCCTCGGCGGCATGATCTCGACGCTCGTCGCGTGGCTGGTCGGCGAACGTGTCGAACACCTGATGGTGGGGCCGGTGTTCGCGTTCCTGTATCTGATGGTGTTCTGCACGATGGCCGCGTACGTCGCGTACGGCTACCTGATCCGCCACACGAGCCCGATCATCGCGAGCAGCTGCATGTACGTGAACCCGATCGTCGCGGTCGCGCTCGGCGCGCTGCTGCTTGGCGAGCCGGTGACGATGGCCACCGTGGTCGCGACCGTCGCGATCCTCGGCAGCGTCGGGCTGTCGTTCGTGTTCGATCCGGCGCGCCGGCCCGCGGCGCGCGCGGCGGCTGCCAGTTCGGCGGCCGCGGCAGCCGCGTCTACGGTGGAGGCTGCATCGGCGCCCGAACCGATCGCGGTGCCGGATGCGGCACCGATCCTGGCGCCTTCCGCCGTCCCGCTGGCCGTGCCGACTCCGGCTGCCGTGATGGATCCTGTCTCGGTCGTTGATCCGGCACCGGCGTTCGCCACGCCGCCGATTGCTGAACCGGCATCGGCGTTCACGCCGTCACCTGCCGCCGAACCGGCCGCACCCCGCGCCGACGCGTGACGCGGCCGTGGCCGGTCGCGTTCAGCCGCGCCGGCCTCCGCGATGGTGGGACCAGCCCCCAAGCGCGGTGAACACCAGCCCGGTCGTGCACATGCCGATCCAGCCGAACGCGTGCCATGCGGCGACGCCGGCCGACGAGCCGAGTGCGCCGCCGATGAAATAGCACACCATGTACACCGTGTTGACGCGGCTGCGCGCCTCGGGCTTCAGCGCATAGATGCGCGACTGGTTCGAGATCTGCGCGGCCTGCACGCCGACGTCCAGCACGATCACGCCGATCACGAGCCCGACGAGGCTCGAACCCGACAGCGCGAAGATCACGAACGACAGCGCGAGCAGCGCGATCGCGAGCGAGATGATCGCGCGCGGGCCGCGCTTGTCCGCGAAGCGGCCCGCGTACGGTGCCGCGAGCGCTCCCGCCGCGCCGACGATCCCGAACAGGCCCGCGGTCTGCGGGCCGAGATGGAACGGCGCGCCGGCGAGCAGCAGCGTCAGCACGGGCCAGAACGCGCTGAACGCCGCGAACAGCGCGGCGCCCGTCAGCGACGCCTCGCGCAGCCCGCGCAATTCCACCGCCAGATGCCACATCGAGCCGAGCAGCTTGCCGTACGACAGCGTCGACGTCGGCGAGCTGCGCGGCAGCCGCAGCACGATCACGGCGGCGAGCGCGACGAGCGCCGCGACCGACGCGGCGAACACCGCGCGCCAGCCGAAATACTCGGCGACGAAGCCGGCAGCCGTTCGCGCGAGCAGGATGCCGAGCAGCAGGCCGCTCATTACGGTGCCGACCGCATGCCCGCGTTCGGCGGGCGGCGCGATCTCGGCGGCGAACGGCACGGCCTGTTGCGCGATGGTCGCGAGCACGCCGATCGCGAGGCTCGCGACGGCGAGCACGGCCAGCGACGGCGCGGTAGCTGCGACGATCAGCGCGATCGACAGGCCGGCGATCTGCATCAGGATCAGCCCGCGGCGGTCGAAGCGGTCGCCGAGCGGTGCGAGCAGGAACATGCCGGCCGCATAGCCGAGCTGCGTCGCGGTCGGCACTGCGCCGATCCACGACGCGCCGTCGGGAAATGCCGAGCGGAAGCTGTCGAGCAGCGGCTGGTTGTAGTAGATGTTCGCGACGGACACCCCCGCGATCGTCGCGAGCAGCAACAGCAGGCTGCGCGAATAGTGGGGCGAGGCGGTGTCGGTCGGGCGGTCGGTGAAGGCGGTGGACATGGCTGCGCGAACGGAAGTGGGGCGGCGCAGCGCGCGGCGCACGCGTCGGGTGCGCAGGCGGGCGGGGCGCCGTCGAGGCTGCCGATCATACCGGAGCGACGTGAATCCTGCCGGACGGCGGCAAATCGGCCAAACCGGCCGAACCGGTGTATCCGGCCGGCCGCTGCCCGTCATCGTGCGTGCGTCGACCCGTCAGTCGACCAGCTCACCCGTCGGTTCATAGAACGGATAAGGCCCGGCGCCTTCGTCGACATACACGTGATGCGACGTCATCCCCGCATCGGGCACATGGTGATGGACCGCGAAGGCCGGCGGTTCGAGCCGGAACGCGGAGGGCGCATCGGTTCGCAGGTCGAATGCGACCTGATGCGCGGGCGACGGCACCGCAACTGCGAGCGTGCCGCCGAAGCGCGTGAACATCGTGCGATGCACGTGGCCGCACAGCACGCGCTCGACGTTCGGGTGGCCGCGCAGCAGCGCGTCGAGTTTCGCGGAAGCGGCGGGCGCGAGGCGCAGCTTGTCCATGTGGCCGATTCCCGACGCGAACGGCGGGTGATGCAGCGCGACGATCACGGGCCGGTCGCGCGCGGCGTCGAGCTGCGCGGCGAGCCAGGCGAGCCGTGCGTCACACAGGTCGCCGTAGCTGGCGCCCGGCACCTGCGAATCGAGCGCGAGCACGCGCACCGCGCCGACGTCGAGCGCGTACTGCACGAATTCGCCCGCCTGCAGCTCGGCGCGATCGGCGAACGCGCGGCGCAGCCCGGCGCGGTCGTCGTGATTGCCGATCATCAGGTAGTACGGAATCTCGAGCGCGGCGAGCAGCCCGTGCAGGTTGCCGTACTCCTCGTCGTGGCCGAAATCGGTCAGGTCGCCGGTGACGAGCACGGCGTCGGGGCGCGGCACGAGCGCGTTCAGTCTCTCGATGCAACGCGTGAGCGCGGCCGCGGTGTCGACGCGCCGGTACGCGAGC
The DNA here is from genome assembly GCF_005502655.1 of Burkholderia sp. 4NA327C6. Lineage (NCBI taxonomy): Bacteria > Pseudomonadati > Pseudomonadota > Betaproteobacteria > Burkholderiales > Burkholderiaceae > Burkholderia > Burkholderia sp. 4NA327C6. Next base: position 114,387 of record NZ_SCNZ01000010.1, read on the forward strand.
TGTCCCGGGCGCTTGATGTGGAGATCGCTGATTTGAGCAAGCAGCATCGTCGTTCCTCGGAATCGTATGGTTGTTGTCGCGGCGTCGTGCGCCGCGGTGGGGTGCTGCATGAATGATGCCGGAATGGCGGATCAGGCGCCGAGCGCGATCAGGCCTTCCGGTGCGACCGTGAGGCCGACCGCCGTGCCGCGTGCAAGCGCGATGCGGCCCGGCACGTCGATCACGAGCGCATCGGGCGCCGCATGCTCGATCGTGAGCCGCGTGCGCTCGCCGAGGAACGCGCACGCACTCACGGCACCGCGCAGCGGCGCATGCGCGGGGTCGGCGAGTTGCGCATCCTCGGGGCGAAAGAACCACTCGTCGGCGGCGTGCGGCGTCGCAATCGCGCCGCCCGTGGTCACCAGCGTACCGTCGCGCCATTGCCCGGCGAGCCGGTTCAGCGTGCCGATGAACTGCGCGACCGTGCGATTCGCCGGATGGTAGTAGATGTCGCGCGGCGTGCCGATCTGCTCGATGCGGCCTGCGCCCATCACGACGATCCGGTCGCCGAGCTCCATCGCCTCGGCCTGGTCGTGCGTCACGTAGACCGTCGTCACCCCGAGTTCGCGCAGCAGCGTATTCATCTCGCGACGCAGCGTGTCGCGCAGCTTCGCGTCGAGCGCGGTCAGCGGCTCGTCGAGCAGCAGCACGCGCGGTCGCACCGCCAGTGCGCGGGCCAGTGCGACGCGCTGGCGCTGGCCGCCCGACAGCTGGTCGATGGGTTTGTCCGCGTGCGCGTCGAGCCGCATCATCGCGAGCAGCTCGTCGACACGCTCGCGCAGCGCGCGCGGCTCGGTCTTGCGGATCTTCAGCCCGTAGCCGACATTGCCGCGCACCGTCAGGTTCGGAAACAGCGCGTAGTTCTGGAACACCATGCCGACCTGCCGGCGCTCGATCGGCAGCGCGGTGACGTCGTCGTTGCCGAACGCGATCGTGCCGCCGGCGTCCGGCGTGTCGAGGCCCGCGATCAGGCGCAGCGTCGTGGTCTTGCCGCAGCCCGACGGCCCGAGCAGCACGAGCGTTTCGCCCGCGCCGATCGACAGGTCGAGCGGTTCGAGCACGCGCGTGCCGCGGAACGTCTTCGCGCAGCGGGTCAGGGTGATGGGAGTGGAATCGAGTTTCATGTCTGCGAGAAATTCAGCGCGGGCGCTTCTTGAGTGCCCGCGTGCCGGACGGATCGACGCCGAGCCACTGCATCGCGACGAGCAGCGGCAGCGTCATCAGCAGGAACAGGATCGTGTACGCGCTGCCCACTTCGAGGCGCAGCGACGCATACGTATCGGCGAGCCCGACCGGCAGCGTCTTGGTGTCGGGCGTATGCAGCATCCACGTAAGGTTGAATTCGCCGATCGACAGCGTGAGCACCGCGAGCGCACCCGCGACGATGCCGGGGCGCAGGTTCGGCAGCACGATCGTGACGAAGCGCGTGACGAACGACGCACCGAGGCTCGCTGCGCCTTCCTCGAGCGTGCGCAGGTCGGCGCCGGCCGCGACGGCCGCGACTGCACGGACCATGAACGGCAGCGTGAACACGACGTGGCCGACGACGATGAACCACAGGCTCATCCGGAACGCGGTGAAGCCGCCGTACACGACCAGCAGCGCGAGCGCCGACGCGAGGCCAGGCAGCGCGACCGGCAGCACCAGCGCCTCCTCGATCGCGCGTGCGACGCGGCTCTTGCTGCGCGCGAGCGCATAGCCGGCCGGCACGCCGACGACGAGCACGATCGCGAGCGTCGCGAATGCGACGTAGAGCGACAGCGCGACCGAGCCGTGATACTGCTGCCACACCTGCTCGAGCCAGCGCAGCGTGAGGCCGCTCGACAGGCCGCGGAAATAGTTGACGGTGAGACCTGCGAGCACCGACATCACGACGGGCACGATCAGGAACGCGCACAGCAGCAGCGTGACGCCCCATTGCAGCGCGGCGATCGCGCGCGCGCCGGTGACGCGCGGCGCGCGGCGGGCGACGCCGTTCGCCTGCGCGGGAGCGGGGGCCGGCGACGGCGCGGAAGAGCCGGAAAGCGATTGCATGCGGGAATCCTCAGGCCGCGGCGGCGGCGGTGTGGCCGGTGAAGCGGCGCGCGAGCGCGAGCACGGCCCAGGTGACGATGCCGAGCACGATCGACAGGCCGGCCGCCGTCGCGATGTTCGCGTTCAGCGTGAACTCGGTATAGATCGTCATCGGCAGCACGTTCAGGTCGGTGGCGAGCGTGAACGCGGTGCCGAACGCGCCCATCGCGGTCGCGAAGCAGATCGCGCCGGCCGCGATCAGGCCCGGCGCGAGCGCGGGCAGCACGATGTCGACGAAGATGCGCCACGGCGACGCGCCGAGCGAGCGTGCGGCTTCCTCGAGCGACGCGTCGAGCTTCGACGCCGCCGCGATCACGGTAACGATCACGCGCGGAATCGAGAAGTACAGGTAGCCGACGAACAGCCCGGCGACCGAGTACGCGAATACCCACTTGTCGCCGGTGAGCTTCGCGGACAGCATGCCGATCAGCCCCTGCCGGCCGGCAAGCATGATCACCATGAAGCCGACGACGACGCCCGGGAACGCGAGCGGGAACGTGAGCAGCGCGAGCAGCACGCGCTTGCCCGCGAATTCGCGGCGTGCGAGCAGCAGGCCCGAGATCGTCGACAGCACGAGCGTCGCGAGCGTGACGCCCGCAGACAGCGCAACGGTCTCGCCGAGGCTCTTCATGTAGCGCGCATTGCCGAGCAGGGCCGCGTAGTGCGAGAAGAACGCGCCGTCGGCGGACACCTGCACGAGTGCCGCCATCGGCAGCAGCCAGAACGCGGCGAACACCGCGAGCGCCGGCGCGACGAGCGCGACGCGCCAGCGCAGCGGGAAAGTCAGGTCAAGCATCGATGATGTCCGGCCGCTTACTGCATGACCTGCAGGTATTGCTGGCCGAATGCCTGCTGACCGGCCGCCATCTTGCCGAAGTCGACCGGTTTCGCGCGGGCGTACTCGCTCGCCGGCAGGAACTTCGATGCGATGTCGGCGCCGAGCGCTTGTGCACGCACCGGGCGCAGGTACGCATTGGCCCACAGCTTCTGGCCTTCGTCGGACAACACGAAGTCGAGCACCTTCTTGCCGTTCGCGTCGTGCGGTGCGCCCTTCACGAGACTCATCACGTACGGCACCGCGATCGTGCCTTCCTTCGGAATCACGAACTCGACGTTCGCGCTGTCCTTGTACTTCGCGCGATACGCGTCGAAGTCGTAGTCGAGCAGGATCGGAATCTCGCCGGACAGCACGCGCGCATAGGCGGTCTGCTTCGGTACGATCGGCGCATTGGCCTTCAGCTTCCTGAACCAGTCGAGCGCCGGCTTGAAGTTGTCGAGGCTGCCGCCGAGCGCCTGGTTCACGGCGACCGCGCCCGCATAGCCGACGAACGCACTCGACGGATCGAGATAGCCGACCATGCCCTTGTATTCCGGCTTCAGCAGATCGGCCCATGAACGCGGCACCGGCTTGCCGTCGAGCGCGTCCTTGTTGACGAAGAAGCCGAGCGTGCCCGAGTGGATCGCGAACCAGTAGCCTTGCGGGTCCTTCAGGTTCGCGGGGATGTCGTTCCAGTGCGCCGGCTTGTACGGCGCGATCACGCCCTTGTCCTTCGCCTGGAACGCCGACGACACGCCGAGATAGACGACGTCGGCCACCGGGCTTTTCTGCTCGGCGATCAGCTGCGCGATCGACTGGCCCGAGTTCTTGTTGTCGAACGGCACGCGGATGCCGGTCTTCTGCTTGATCGCCGCGATCTGCGCGGCCCAGTCGGCCCATTCGGGCGGGCAGTTGTAGCAGATCGCCGTTTCGTCGGCGTGAGCGGCGGGTGCGCCGGCGATGAGCGCGGCAAGGGCTACGGGAGCGGCAAGCGCGCGCAGCAGCGAGGTCAGGCGAAAGGACACGGTAGGTCTCCGGGCGAGGGTGAGGCGCTGGGGTGGCGTGGCGGTGTGCGGGGTATGCGGTGCGCGCGTTCAGGCCTTGCGCAATTGCAGGTCGGTGGCCGGCGGCGCGATCGTCGCGCCGTCGCGCACCACGTGCGGCAGGATCAGTGACGTGCGTTCGATGGCGACGCCGCCGATACATTCGACGAGACGCTGCCACGCATGGCGGCCGATGTCGCGGTTCGGCGTCGCGACGCTCGCGAGCGGCGGTGCGAGCAACTCGCCGATCGCGATTCCGTCGAAACCGAGCACCGACAGGTCGTCCGGCACCGAGAAGCCTGCGCGGCGCAGCCCGCGCATCACGACCATCGCGAGCAGGTCGTTGCTGCAGAAGAGGGCGGTCGGACGCGTCGCGTGCGCGGTGAGATGCGCAAGCACGGCGTCGGGCAGCTCGGGCGCGTTGAAGTCGACTTCGACGGGCGGCAGCGCGGCAACGCCGCTTTCCTCGAGTGCCTGCGCATAGCCGAGATGGCGCTGGCGCGCGCGATCCGATGCCGCGAGCGAGCCGGCCAGCATCAGCACGCGGCGATGACCGTGCGCGGTCAGCAGCCGCACGCCGTCATACGCGGCGCGGCGGTTGTCGACCGACACCGACGGGCGGCGTTGCGTGTCGTTGTGCATCAGCACGTAGTGCGGGCCGTCGCGGTCGAGCATGTCGAGCAGCGGGTGCGTGTCCGCGTCGGCGACGGTGAGGATCAGCCCTTCGACGCGCTGCTCGCGCAGCGTCTCGATCGCATGACGCTCGCGCGCGGCATCGTATTCGGTCGTCATCAGGATCAGCTTGAAGCCGGCTGCGGTCGCGAGCTCGTCGATGCCCTGCAGGCAGTCGGCGAACACGGGGTTCGAGAGCGTCGGCAGGACGACGCCGACGAGCCGCGTGCGCTCGCCGCGCAGTTGCCGGCCGAGCGGACTCGGGCGGAACTGCAGCGTGTCGATCGCGGTGCGGATCGTCTGCAGCGTGGCGGGGCTGACGGTATGCGGTGCGTTGATCGCACGCGAAACGGTGGCGATCGAGAAGCCCGCGAGAGCAGCGACGTCCTTGATGGTCGAGGTCATGAAGTCATGCGATGTAAACGTTTTCGGCCGGGGAATTATCGAAAACGTTTGTGACTTCGCGATGACGCACGCGACGTTGTTTCGCGGAAAGTACGATACAAACGTCAGACGGTTGGCGCGCCGGGCAGGGTGGATTCATGTGAAGGATCGGCCGCGCGGCGCCGCCGTGGATTGTATCGGCGAACGCGGGCGCGGTGCGTGGTGTCCGTCGTCGGGTGCGAGGCGGCCGGGCGTGCACCCGCTTGCGGGCGGGATGCGCACGCCGCGTCTCGCCGCTGGTCCGCGGCGATCACGCGGCGGCGCCGCGGGGCGGGCTGGCGTTACAGCGCGACGAACAGCATGCCGTGCGGATCCTGAAGGGCTGACGGGTTGCCGACGCTCGTCGCGACGGGCGTCAGGTGGCCGGACTTCGGGTCCAGTTTCATCACCTGGCCTTGGCCGGCGCTGTAGGCGTCGCCTTGCGAGAACGGCGCATCGACGCGGTAGGTCGTGTTGCTGGCATCGGTGAACAGCATGAAGGTCTTGCCTTGCGGGCCCGGCGCCGGCACCCATCGCGTATCGTCGACCGGATAGACGGGGCCGTCCTTGTCGCTGAAAAGGGTGAGCGTCAGCACGCTGACGGTCTGGCTCGCGCCTGGATTGTGGATGAACACCAGCTTGCCGTCGGCCTGGCTGTCGAGCACGAGATCGCCGGCGGAGTCGATCGCTTCGGAATCGGGGTCCGTCAGGCTCAGTGTCACCTGCTGGTTGAAGGTGGGATTCGGCGATCCGCCAACGGACGGGGTCACGTCGGTGGCCTGTGCATTACCGGCGAGCACCGGTGCGACGTCGAACGTCGTGCCGTTCGCGTTCAGCGTGAGCTGTCCGACGGTCGGTGCGGCGGCGCCGGGCGTCGTCGGGTTCGACGCGCTCACGTAGACGTTCCCGTTGAGCAACTGCATGTCGTCGTAGCCGCCGCCGTGTGCGGTCGGATTGACGGTCGCCGTGTAGGTCTTCTGCGTGCCGGCCTTGAGGTCGACGATCGTCAGTTCGGGATTGCCGTCCTCATTGGCCATCGCCCATAGCGTGTTCGTATCGGCGCGGGCCATCAGGCCGTCGACGTGGCCCGGCACCGTGTACGTCTTGAGCACGTTGCCGCTCAGGTCGTATTGGACGATGTCGTTGGTCAGGCTGGGCACCGAGCCGTCCTTTACGTCACCTGCCTTCTGGTAGCCGATGAAGACCGTGTTGTTGAACTGGACGATCGAATCGGGCTTGTCCGTGGACGTCGGTGCTTTCGCGAACACGGACAACGTATAGCCGGACGCGGTGGCGGTGTTCGGCACGGCCGCGGTATTGGTCGGTGCGATGCCGGGGGTGGACGTTGTGTCGTCGCCGCCGCAGGCGGCAAGAAAGACCGATGCCGACATGGCGATTAACAGGGGCTTTCTTAACATTATGGTTTCCTAACTGAATTGATGCTGCAGGATGGATTGAATGTGCTTATTACCGTCTGTTACGGGCAACGCGGGTGAGGCTATGCCGCACATGTTTCTTTTCGGTGACAAATGTCGCGCACCCTCCGCGATTGCGCGAAAGGATTGCCGGCGCTAGCACGGCGAAGCTTAAGCCGGGATTAAGGGTGTCGTTCGAATCGTGCGGACCGGCGAATATTCAATGAAAATGGCGCGAGGGAATGAGCGAAATTCGTAAGTCGATATCAAGCAAAATCAAATATATTCGTGATGCGACTGAAATGGCGAGTGCCGAATGGCGGCATCGATTTGGCTGGCATCCAGCGAGCGTCATGCGATTGAGACTCGATGGCGGACGCAACGCGGCAGGAGGCACGGGCTGCCGGGACGGCGACGGTGAAGTCGGGTGTCGGCGATTGCGGGGTGACAGGGTCAAATGCGGAAGATCCGGCCGGGCAGTGGTAGAATCCGGTCCGCCCTCTTGCCGGGGTGATGAAATTGGTAAACATAGCGGACTTAAACGATTGAGTGCCCGACCGGAAACGATCGGTGCAGAACCCTTCAAATTCGGCGAAACCCCTGATGCGCGCATCGAGGCAACGCCGAGCCAAGCCTCGCGGCACCCGCGAGGAAGGTGTAGAGACTAGACGGGGGGCGCCTAAGGCGCACGGGCAGCAGGCACGCCCATGCGCGATGGCGAAGGCATAGTCCAGCGCACGAACGGTTCGCGCACGCGAAGCCGGCTTTGAAAGAAGCAGTGTGACGAAAATCCGCCGCCTTAATTGGCTTGCCGGTTCAAGTCCGGTCCCCGGCACCATCGAATGCGTCGATGAAGAACGGAAAAACCCGCGAGAAATGAAGTGCTCGCGGGTTTTTTGTTGGTGCGACACGTGAAGCCTTCATCGTCCGTGCCGCTTCGCTGCGGCGAAAACGGAGCCATGTGATACTGACACGCACGTCGCGCCGCAAGCGCTCGCCGCCACCGGCGAACGCAGCGCGCCGGCCGATTCCGCCATCGCTTGCGCCACACCACCCGTCATGACCGACTCGACCCACCACTATTACGAACCCTCGCAAGGCCACGGCCTGCCGCACGATCCGCTGAACGCGATCATCGGCCCGCGCCCGATCGGCTGGATTGCTTCCCGCGGCAGCGACGGCACGCTCAATCTCGCGCCGTACAGTTTCTTCAATGCGTTCAACTATCGTCCGCCGATCATCGGTTTTTCGAGTACCGGCGCGAAGGACAGCCTGCGCAACGTGCAGGAGACCGGCGAGTTCGTGTGGAACCTAGCGACGCGCGATCTCGCCGAGCGGATGAACCAGACCTGCGCCGCCGTGCCGTACGAGGTCAACGAATTCGAACTCGGTGGCCTGACCGCGGTGCCGTCGCGTGTCGTCAACGTGCCGCGCGTCGCGGAAAGCGGCGTGAACTTCGAATGCAAGGTGACCGACGTGATCCGGCTGCGCGATCATCATGGCGTCGAGACGCCGGCCACGCTGGTGCTGGGCGAGGTCGTCGCAGTCCATATCCGCCATGACCTGCTGAAGGACGGCATCTTCGATACGTTCGGCGCCGGCATCATTCTTCGTGCGGGCGGTCCGTCCGCCTACGTGCACGTGAAGCCCGACAGCCGCTTCGACATCTTCCGCCCCGACGCTTGACCGGTCGCGCGCCGGAGTAAGCCGGCAAGCCGGGCCACCGGGCCCGGCCGCGCCCGCCCCGAAAGACCCCGCCGAGATCGATGATTTCGCGGGGTCTTTTACGTCGTACCTTCGCATGGCCGCCGCGCGCAGAGCCGTGCGTGCGCCGATGCCCGATCGCCGCCGGCCCGGCGACCCTGCACCGCAGCAAACCCACGCTGCGCCGATGCCACCGGTCGCCCCGACGCGCCAAAGCGATTCCCCATGGCAAATCTGCTCACGACGAACGAGCGGCTTGGGCATCGACGCCTGCCGCCGCAAGGCATAGATTTCCAAGGTTGACGTGCCTATCCGCACGCCAGCTCGCGCGCAGGCCGGCAACCGGCCTGCGCGTTCCCAAACAGCGTGAGACACAATCGAGCGTGGAGACGACACGATGAGCCTGTCAGAGCCATTGCGTCTGCATGTGCCGGAGCCCACCGGGCGCCCGGGCTGCAAGACGGACTTTTCCTATCTGCATCTATCGCCGGCCGGCGCCGTTCGCCGCCCGCCGATCGACGTTGCCGCGGCGGACACCGCCGATCTCGCCCGCAGCCTCGTGCGCGTGCTCGACGACAGCGGCAAGGCCGTCGGCCCATGGGCCCCGGATCTCGACGATGCGCGGCTGATCGCCGGCCTGCGCGCGATGCTCAAGACCCGCATTTTCGACGCGCGCATGATGATCGCGCAGCGTCAGAAGAAAATCTCCTTCTACATGTTGAGCCTCGGCGAAGAGGCGATCGGCACCGCGCATGCGATGGCGCTGCGCGACGGCGACATGTGCTTCCCGACCTACCGGCAGCAGAGCATCCTGATCGCGCGCGACGTCCCGCTCGAACGGATGATCTGCCAGCTGATGTCGAACGAAGGCGATCCGCTGAAAGGCCGCCAGCTCCCCGTGATGTACTCGGACCGCGAAGCCGGCTTCTTCTCGATCTCCGGCAACCTCGCGACGCAGTTCATCCAGGCGGTCGGCTGGGCGATGGCGTCTGCGATCAAGGGCGACACGAAGATCGCGTCCGCGTGGATCGGTGACGGCGCGACGGCCGAATCCGACTTCCATACCGCACTCACGTTCGCGCACGTGTATCGCGCGCCGGTCGTGCTGAACGTCGTCAACAACCAGTGGGCGATCTCGACGTTCCAGGCGATCGCGGGCGGCGAGGGCACGACCTTCGCCGGCCGCGGCGTCGGCTGCGGGATCGCGTCGCTGCGCGTCGACGGCAACGACTTCCTCGCGATCTATGCGGCGTCGAGCTGGGCGGCCGAACGTGCGCGCCGCAATCTCGGCCCGACGCTGATCGAGTGGGTGACCTACCGAGCGGGCGCGCATTCGACGTCGGACGATCCGACCAAGTACCGGCCGAGCGACGACTGGTCCCATTTCCCGCTCGGCGATCCGGTCGAGCGCTTCAAGCGCCACCTGATCGTCAAGGGCATCTGGTCGGACAGCGCGCATGAAGCGCTGACGGCCGAGCTCGAGGCCGAGGTGATCGCCGCGCAGAAGGAGGCGGAAAAGTACGGGACGCTGGCCGACGACCGGATTCCGTCGCCGGCCTCGATGTTCGACGACGTGTACAAGGAGCTGCCCGCGCACCTGCGCCGTCAGCGCCAGGAACTGGGAGCGTGATCATGGCGCAACAAGAGACAGGCACGGCAACGCAGCCGATGACGATGATCCAGGCGCTGCGCTCGGCGATGGACGTGATGCTCGGGCGCGACAGCGACGTGGTGGTGTTCGGGCAGGACGTCGGCTATTTCGGCGGCGTGTTCCGTTGTACCGAAGGACTGCAGAACAAATACGGCAAGTCGCGCGTGTTCGATGCGCCGATCTCCGAAAGCGGGATCGTCGGCGCGGCGGTGGGGATGGGTGCATACGGGCTGCGCCCGGTGTGCGAGATCCAGTTCGCCGATTATTTCTACCCGGCGTCCGACCAGATCGTGTCGGAAGGCGCGCGGCTGCGCTATCGCTCGGCCGGCCAGTTCACCGCGCCGATGACGATCCGCATGCCCTGCGGCGGCGGGATCTACGGCGGGCAGACGCACAGCCAGAGCCCCGAAGCGATGTTCACGCAGGTGTGCGGGCTGCGCACGGTGATGCCGTCGAATCCGTATGACGCGAAGGGGCTGTTGATCGCATCGATCGAGAACGACGATCCGGTGATCTTCCTCGAACCGAAGCGGCTGTACAACGGGCCGTTCGACGGCCATCACGATCGGCCGGTCACGTCGTGGCTCAAGCATCCGGCAAGCGCGGTGCCCGAGGGCTACTACACGGTGCCGCTCGATACGGCCGCCGTGGTGCGGCCCGGCAACGACGTGACGGTGCTGACCTACGGCACGACGGTGCACGTGTCGCTCGCCGCGGCCGAGGAGACGGGCATCGATGCGGAGGTGATCGACCTGCGCACGCTGTGGCCGCTCGACCTCGACACGATCGTCGCGTCGGTGCGCAAGACCGGGCGCTGCGTCGTGGTGCACGAGGCGACGCGCACCTGCGGCTTCGGTGCGGAACTGGTGTCGCTGGTCCAGGAACATTGCTTCTACCACCTCGAAGCGCCGGTCGAGCGCACGACGGGCTGGGACACGCCGTACCCGCACGCGCAGGAGTGGGCGTACTTTCCGGGCCCGGCCCGGGTCGGTGAAGCGTTGCGACGCGTGATGGAGGCGTGAGATGGGGATTCATGTCATCAAGATGCCGGATATCGGCGAAGGGATTGCCGAGGTCGAGCTGGTGGCCTGGCACGTGGAAGTCGGGCAGACGATCAAGGAAGACCAGCCGCTCGCCGACGTGATGACCGACAAGGCGGCGGTCGAGATTCCGTCGCCGGTGACGGGCAAGGTGATCGAGCTCGGCGGCCGGATCGGCGAGATGATGGCGGTCGGCAGCGAGCTGATCCGCCTCGAGGTCGAAGGCGAAGGCAACCTTAAGGCCGGCGCACCGGTGCGGGAATCAAAGGTAGCAACCGCACCGGTCGCGGCAGCACCGTCGAAGGCGGTGGCCGACGCGCCGGCGGAATCGTCCGCCAAGCCGGCGGCGAAGCACGCACCTGCGGAGCCGCGTCGTGCGAAGCCTGCCGATCACGCGGAGAAAGCGGAACCGCCACGCGCGGCGCTCGCGCCGGGTGAACGGCCGCTCGCGTCGCCGGCCGTGCGCCAGCGCGCGTGGGACATGGGCATCGAGCTGCGCTATGTGCGCGGCACCGGCGAAGCGGGGCGGATCCTGCATGCGGATCTCGATGCATATGCGCGTACGGGCAGCGGGGCGAGCCATGCGTCGCAGGCGCGCGGCTACGACGAACGCAACGACGAAACCGACGTACCGGTGATCGGCCTGCGGCGCGCGATCGCGCGCAAGATGCAGGAAGCGAAGCGCCGCATTCCGCACTTCAGCTACGTCGAGGAAATCGACGTGACCGAGCTCGAATCGCTGCGCACCGAACTGAACCGCCGTTACGGCGATACGCGCGGCAAGCTCACGCCGCTGCCGCTGCTGATCCGCGCGATGGTGCTCGCGCTGCGCGACTTCCCGCAGATCAATGCGCGCTTCGACGACGAAGCCGGCGTGGTCACGCGCTACGGCGCGGTGCACATGGGCGTCGCGACGCAGACGGACGGCGGGCTGACGGTGCCGGTGCTGCGCCATGCCGAAGCGCGCGACGTGTGGTCGATCTCCGCCGAAATCGCGCGGCTCGCCGACGCCGTGCGCGCGAACCGTGCGCAGCGCGACGAGCTGAGCGGTTCGACGATCACGATTTCGAGCCTCGGCGCGCTCGGCGGCATCGTGTCGACGCCGGTCATCAATCATCCCGAGGTCGGCATCGTCGGCGTGAACCGGATCGTCGAGCGGCCGATGATCCGCGACGGCGCGGTCGTCGCGCGCAAGATGATGAACCTGTCGTCGTCGTTCGACCATCGCGTCGTCGACGGTGCGGATGCGGCCGAGTTCATCCAGGCCGTGCGCGCGGTGCTCGAACGCCCGGCGCTGCTGTTCGTGGAGTGAGCACGATGAAGAACGAACACACCACACTGCTCATCATCGGCGGCGGCCCGGGCGGCTATGTCGCCGCGATTCGCGCCGGCCAGCTCGGCATTCCGACCGTGCTCGTCGAGCGCGACCGGCTCGGCGGCACGTGCCTGAACATCGGCTGCATTCCGTCGAAGGCGCTGATTCATGTGGCCGACGCATTCGAACAGGCGTGCGGCCACGCGGGCGAAGGCGCGATCGGCATCCGCGTGCGCACGCCCGAGATCGACATCGCGAAAAGCGTCGCCTGGAAGGACGGCATCGTCGACCGGCTGACGCGCGGCGTCGGCGCGCTGCTCAAGAAGAACGGCGTGCGCGTGCTGCATGGCGACGCGCACGTGGTCGACGGCAAGACCGTCGACGTCGTCGCCGGCGGCCACGCGGCGCGAATCAGCTGCGAGCACCTGTTGCTCGCGACCGGTTCCGAGCCGGTCGCGCTGCCGTCGATGCCGTTCGGCGGACACGTCGTGTCGTCCACCGAGGCGCTGTCGCCCGCGACGTTGCCGAAGCGGCTGGTCGTCGTCGGGGCCGGGTATATCGGGCTCGAACTCGGGATCGTCTATCGCAAGCTCGGCGTCGACGTGAGCGTCGTCGAAGCGGCGGAGCGCGTACTGCCCGCGTACGACGCCGAACTCGCGCGGCCGGTTGCCGATTCGCTTGCGCGGCTGGGCGTGCGGCTGCTGCTCGGCCACAAGGTGCTCGGGCTCGCGGAACACGGCGCGGTGCGCGTACAGGCCGCCGACGGCGCGGAGCAGACGCTGCCGGCCGATCGCGTGCTGGTCGCGGTGGGCCGCCGGCCGCGCGTCGACGGCTTCGGGCTCGAATCGCTGCCGCTCGATCGCAATGGCCGCGCGCTGTGGATCGACGACGAATGCCGAACCTCGATGCGCAACGTCTGGGCGATCGGCGATGTCGCCGGCGAGCCGATGCTTGCGCATCGTGCGATGGCGCAGGGCGAGATGGTGGCCGCGCTGATCGCCGGCAAGCGCCGCAAGTTCGTGCCCGCGTCGATCCCGGCCGTGTGCTTCACCGATCCGGAGATCGTCACGGCCGGCTGGTCGCCGGACGACGCGCGGGCGGCCGATGTCGATTGCGTGCACGCGTCGTTCCCGTTCGCGGCGAACGGGCGCGCGATGACGCTGCAGGCGACCGACGGCTTCGTGCGCGTGGTCGCGCGGCGTGACAACCACCTGATCGTCGGCTGGCAGGCGGTCGGGCGCGGCGTGTCGGAGCTGGCCGCGGCGTTCTCGCAGTCGCTGGAGATGGGCGCGCGGCTGGAGGACATCGGTGGCACGATCCATGCGCATCCGACGCTCGGCGAAGCGCTGCAGGAAGCCGCGCTGCGCGCGCTTGGGCACGCATTGCACGTCTGACGCGTCTCGCGCGTGACACGAAGCCGCCGATGCGCAGCGTGCGCATCGGCGGCTTTTCGTTTGCCGTGCCGGCTCGACCGGTTGCAGGACGACGGCGCATGCGTCAGGGACATGTCGGGCGCGGTGCGCAAGATCCGCGCGCGCAGGCGCTGATCGCGCAAGGGCGGTTGTCGATCGAGGAAATCGCGCGGAACCCGGGATTCGGCGGCATGTCGTCGTTCTCGCAGGCGTACAGGCGCCGGACAGGTGTCGCGCGAGCGTGTCGAGACAGGCGGCGGCCGGTTCGTGGCGTGCACCCCGGCGAAGCAGGCGCATCCTGTAATTTTTCGAGATGTTGGGAGGTTGTCGTCGCCGAGTCGGCCGGCGATCATGCAGGAAGCCGGAAAGCGGGTCGTTCCTTGCCCGGACGCCGGCTCCACATGGAAAAACCGGACATGAAATTGCTGCTCGTCGGCGCGACCGGACTCGTCGGGCGCCACGTCCTCGAAGTCGCGCTCGCCGATGCGCGGGTCGACCAGGTGATCGTTCTCGCGCGCCGGCCGCTGTCGCCGCATCCGAAGATGCGCGCGCTCGAGGTCGATTTCGATCATCTGCCCGACACGGCCGACTGGTGGCACGCCGATGCGGTGATCTGCACGCTCGGCACCACGATGCGGGCTGCCGGCTCGCAGGCGGCATTCCGGCGCGTCGACCACGACTATCCGCTCGCGGTCGCGCGGCTGGCGCACCGCTACGGCACACCGGCTTACGTGCTGAATTCCGCACTCGGTGCGGATCCGGCGTCTCGCATCTTCTACAACCGCGTGAAGGGCGAGGTCGAGCAGGCGCTCGCCGGTGTCGGGTTCGCGTCACTCACTTACGTGCGGCCCGGCCTGATCGGCGGCAGCCGCGACGAATTCAGGTTCGGCGAGCGGCTGCTCGTGTCCGTGTTGAACGTGGCCCGACCCGTGCTGCCGGCGAAGTGGCGCGTGAATCCCGCGTCGCGGATCGCCCGCGCGATGCTCGACGCGGCAATCGACGCGCGGCCGGGCGTGCAGGTCATCGCGTCGGACCGGCTCGTCTGACGCAACATGGGCGGCGCGCGCCGGTCACTGACCGGCGAAACCGTCGCGCTCGCCGAACTGTTCGGCGAGCGCCGCCGTGAACGCCTAACCACGCGCGTGACGGCACGCGTCGGGTAACGCGCGGCGCATCATCGGTTCGTAAAACTGTTTCGTCATACCCAGCGATAGCGTGCTCGCGGCGCCTGTACTGTCCTACGATGGAAACATTGCTTCCAACGCCCGCAGAGCCGTGTGCACCCATTACCGCGCCCCCGACGAAGACCCGGGCATCAGCGAACTGAAGATCGGCATCGGCGATCTGTACCGTCGCGACCCCTGGGCACCCGACGTGTATCCCGACTACGCGGCACCGATCGCGCGCGCCGCCGGCGACGGCCTCGAAGTCGTCGCGGCCGTGTTCGGATTCTGGCCTAAATTCATGCAGCCCGAGCGGCTCGACGAGAACGGCCGTAAAAAGAAGAAGCTCGACACGGTGAACGCACGCGCGGAAACGGTCGGCTCGTCGCGGCTCTACGGCAACGCGTGGCGCAACGGCCAGCGCTGCCTGATCCCGGTGCGCTGGATCTGCGAGCCGTGCTACGAGACCGGCCGCAACGTGTGGCACCGGATCGGCATCGACGGCTGGCAGCCGTATTGCGTCGCCGGTATCTGGCGCCGCTACGAAGACAGCGACGGGCGCGTATGCATCGGCATGACGATGCTCACGGTGAATGCCGACGGTCATCCGCTGTTCGCGCGAATGCATCGGCCCGGCGACGAGAAGCGCGGCGTCGTGATCCTGCGCAGCGACGACTACGACGAATGGCTGCATACGCGCGACATCGAAGCCGCACGGCGCATGCTGAACCCGTTTCCCGCCGACGACATGACGGCCGAGCCTGACCGGGCGCCGCCGGCCGGTACCTGACCTTTCATTTTTCCAACGCCTGGCTTGCGGCGAAGTTGCCCGACCGTGCGCCGATTATTCGAACAAATTCGAAAATCGGTCGATACCGGGTAATCACGGATACCTCGCAAGTTGTATATACAAGATCATCCGCTGGCAATGTCGGCACACGTCGTGCCGCTTGCGCGCCAGCGTGCAGACCGTGCGTGCGTGGCGCATGCCGGCGATCCACGGCGCCCCGCACCGAAAGAGCCGAAAGGGCGGCTCGCAGCTTCCTGCCACGTTCAAACCATTTGTGATCCTGAGTATTTTGGAGATTTCCCCGTGTCAACGAATCCCAGTGGAAAAGCCGGCGGCCTGATCGAAGTCCGTTCGATCGACTTCATTCCCGACGCCGAGCGCCACGGCGGCTTGCTGAGCCAGTTCACGCTGTGGCTGTCGGCGAACATGCAGATCACGGCGATCGTCACGGGCGCACTCGCGGTCGTGCTCGGCGGCGACGTGTTCTGGTCGCTGGTCGCGCTGCTGCTCGGCCAGTTCATCGGCGGCGCCGTGATGGCGCTGCACGGCGCGCAGGGGCCGCAACTCGGGCTGCCGCAGATGATCTCGAGCCGCGTGCAGTTCGGCGTGTATGGCGCGATGATCCCGATCGTGCTCGTGTGCCTGATGTACATCGGCTTTTCCGCAAGCGGCTCGGTGCTGGCCGGGCAGGCCGTCGCGCAGCTGCTGAACGTCGACGACGCGGCCGGCATCCTGCTGTTCGCGGCCGTGATCGTCGTGCTGACGGTGTTCGGCTATCGCGCGATCCACGCCGTCGGCCGGATCGCGAGCGTGGTCGGCATCGCCGCGTTCGTCTACATGTTCTCGCAGCTGTTCGCGAACCACGACATCGGCGCGCTGCTCGCGAACAAGCATTTCTCGCTCGCCAGCTTCCTGCTGTCGATGTCGCTGTCCGCGTCGTGGCAGATCGCGTTCGGCCCGTACGTCGCCGACTATTCGCGCTACCTGCCGCGCTCGACGTCGTCGGTCGCGACGTTCGTCGCGGTCGGGCTCGGCTCGGTGATCGGCGCGCAGGCGGCGATGGTGTTCGGCGTGTTCGCGGCGGCACTGGCCGGCAGCCAGTTCGCGCACCATGAAGTGTCGTATATCGTCGGCCTCGGCTCGACGGGCGCCGTTGCCGCGCTGCTGTACTTCAGCATCGCATTCGGCAAGGTGACGGTGACGGCATTGAACGCATACGGCAGCTTCATGTCGATGGCGACGATCGTCAGCGGCTTTCGCGGCAAGGGTGCGGTGTCGTCGAAGAGCCGGCTCGTGTACATCTTCGGGATGATCTGCGTATCCACGCTCATCGCGCTCGCGGGCCGCCATTCGTTCCTGAAGGAATTCACCGCGTTCATCCTGTTCCTGCTTGCGTTCTTCACGCCATGGAGCGCGATCAACCTGGTCGACTACTACTGCTTCACGCGTTCGCGCTACGACGTGCCGGCGCTGTCCGATCCGGACGGACGCTATGGCCGCTGGAACATGATGGCCATCACGATCTACGTGGTCGGCATCCTCGTGCAACTGCCGTTCATGTCGACGCACATCTACACGGGACCGCTCGTCGATGCGCTCGGCGGCACCGACATCTCGTGGATTCTCGGCCTGGTCGTGCCGGCGGTGCTGTACTACATCGGCGCGCGTGCGTCGCGCCGCAGCATTCCCGAACGCCTGATCCTGCCGCTCGAACGCGGCGAAGTTCACCACTGACGACACGTCACGCGCATCGGGCCGGCCGCCTGCGGGCCTGACCGTTGCGCGAGCCGGGCGCTGCCTGCGCCCGGCGCTTCCCCCACGTTTCCTTTCCCGCGATGCCGGTGCGGCACGACTGCCGTGCCCGGTGTCGTTTCATTCTCTGACCATTGAATAGTATGACTAAACAAAAGACAGCCCGCGGAAGCGATTTCCGGGCGCGGACGGCGCACGCCGGTCTTCGCATGACGTTCGCAGTGGCGTGCATCGCAGGACCGGGCGCCGCGTTCGCGCAGGACGGCGTCACGCTGTACGGCGTGATCGACGAATTCGCGCAATACGTGAATACGGGCAACGGCTACACGGCGGCGATCAATTCGGGCGGCCAGTGGGGCAGCCGGTTCGGGCTGAAGGGCGGCGAGGATCTCGGCGGCGGGCAGAAGATCGAGTTTGCGCTGGAGAACGGCTTCAACCCGAACGACGGTTCGCTCGCGAGTTCCGGGAGATTGTTCAACCGGCAGGCGTGGGTCGGTATCGCGGGGCAGTGGGGCAAGGTGCGCGCGGGCCGCCAGAATTCGCCACTGTTCAACGACCAGGGCGGCCAGGATGCGTTCGGCGGCGTCACGCAGGCGTCCGGCATGGACAACCTGACCGTGTTCGCGTTCCGCACCAGCAACACGCTGTCGTACCAGAGCCCGGAGATCGCGGGCTTCCAGGGCGGGCTGTACTTCGGGTTCGGCGATGCGGGCGGCGTGCGCTCGGCAGGCTCGAGCCAGCAGTTCGACCTGACTTACGAACACGGGCCGTTCGGCGCGTTCGTCGCGGGCCAGTGGCTGAAGAACGCGACGGCGACAACCACCGACCGCACGATCATGGCCGGCGCGTCGTACGCGATCGGCAAGGCCACCGTGTACGGCGGCTTCTCCGCGGTGAAGTGGGCCGATCTCGGCATCGACTCGCGCGTGTACGGGCTGTCGGTCAAATACCAGTTCAATCCGGCGAACTACGTGGCGCTCGGCTACGCGTATCTGCACGACCAGTCGTCGCAAGGCAACCATGCGGACCAGCTCGGGCTGATGTACGAGTACGACCTGTCGAAGCGCACGAGCTTCTACGGTGCGCTGTCCTACCTGCGCAACCGCAACCAGGCCGGCTATACGCTCGCCGGTGCGGCGAACCCCGGTCTGCCGCTCGCGTACCCGGGGGCGAATGCACGCGGCGTGCAGCTCGGCATCGTGCATCGGTTCTGATGCAGCCGGCGCGCCGGGCCGCGTGCGCCCGGCGCTTGCCGCGGGCGCATTCGCGCCGTTATTTCCCCAGCCGCTCGGCGAGCGAATGGCGCTGCATGCAGCGCTCCATTGCGTCGAGAAACGCGTGCTCGGCCGCGTTCATCTTGCGATCGCGATGCCACAGCAGGAACACGTCGACATCGACGAGCCCGTCGTCGGGCGGCAGCCGCCACAGCCGCTGCTGCGCGATGTCGTCGCGCACGATGTGCTCGGGCAGGCAGCCGATCCCGTAGCCGGCGAAGATCAGCCGCCGCACTTCCTCGAGGCTCGGCGACGACGCGACGATGCGGCCCGTGAAGCCCTTCTGGTCGCGAAATACGGTGAGCGGCGACAGGCTGTCGCCGATCTGGTCGCTCGTGAACGACACGAAATTCTCGGCGAGCAGATCGTCCATCCGCAGTTGCGTCTGCCCGAAGAGCTTGTGATGGCGGCCACAGTAGATCGCATAGCGCTGGCGCAGGAAGCAGCGCATCTCCAGCTTGTCGTGCGGCGTGCGGCACAGGCCGAGCCCCGCCGTGGCCGTCTTCTGCAGCAGCGAAGACAGGATGTCCGACGAGCGCATCACCTCGATCTGCAGGTCGATGCGCGGATACGCGCGATGGAAGTCCGCGAGGAATTCGTCATAGACGGGCGACTCGATGCGGCTCACCGTCAGCAGCCGGATCGAACCGGTCAGGTCGGCGGTGCTGTCGTCGATTTCGGTTTCGAGGCGCGAGATGCCGCCGTAGATGTCGCTCGCGATCCGGTAGACGGCTTCGCCGGCCGGCGTCGGCGCGAAGTGCGTGCCGCGCCGCTCGATCAGCTTGCGCTCGAGCGTGTCCTCGAGCCGCCGCAATGCCTGGCTCACGGCCGGCTGCGTCACATGCAGGCGCGCGGCCGCGCGGCTCACGCTGCGCTCCTGGATGATCACCAGATACGTGCGCAGCAGGTTCCAGTCGAGTCGGTCGTTCAGGAACGGGGCGAGGTCGGGGCGCATCGGGTCTCCGGGCGGGGCATCGTCAACGACATTAGTTGAATTTATACAGCGAATAATAACTTGAAATTTGACTAATGATTTGCGGTCGCCGATAAAGGAGGGGTGCCGCAGCGTGCGGCGCAATGCCGCGACAGACGGCCGTCACACGACATTGCGCGCCGCCTGCCGCGGCGCGCGTCAGGAGCCCGCATGACCCAGTCCCTTCCTTCCGCCCGCCAGCCGGGGCGCGCCGCGACGGCCGCGTTCATCGGCACGATGATCGAGTGGTACGACTTCTACATCTACGCGACCGCCGCCGCGCTCGTATTCGGCGAACTCTATTTCCCGTCGCATGACCGCTTCGTCAGCACGATGGCGTCGTTCGCGACGTTCGCGGTTGGCTTCTTCGCGCGGCCGCTCGGCGGCGTGATCTTCGGCCATCTCGGAGACCGCATCGGCCGCAAGAAGGCGCTGATGACGACGCTGATGATGATGGGCGTCGCGACCGTCTGCGTCGGGCTGCTGCCCGATTATTCGAAGGTCGGCATGCTCGCGCCGGTGCTGCTCGTCGCATTGCGCGTCGTGCAGGGGATCGCGGTCGGCGGCGAATGGGGCGGCGCGGTGCTGATGGCGGGCGAGCATGCGCCGCAGGGGCGCCGCACGTTCTTCGCGTCGTTCGCGCAGCTCGGCAGCCCGGCCGGGCTGATCCTGTCGCTGATCGCGTTTCGCGCGGTCACGTCGATGGACAAGGCCGACTTCCTCGCATGGGGCTGGCGCCTGCCGTTCCTCGCGAGTTCGGTGCTGCTCGTGGTCGGCATCCTGATCCGGCTCGGCGTGAACGAATCGCCGGAATTCGCGCGCGTGAAGGAAACCAACCGCACGGTGAAGCTGCCGGTCGCGGAAGTGTTCCGCTCCGCGTCGGGGCTCGTGGCGCTCTGCATCGGCGCGAACACGATCGGCATCGCGGGCGTCTATTTCACGAACACGTTCATGATCGCGTACACGACGCAGTACGTCGGCGTCTCGCGCTCGCTGATCCTCGACAGCCTGTTCGCGGTCGCGATCATCCAGTTCATCGCGCAACCGATCGCCGCGTGGATCGCCGAGCGCATCGGCGGCGCACGCTTCCTGAAGCTCGCGGCGCTGCTCGCGATGCTGTCGCCGTATCCGATGTTCATGCTCGTGCAGGGCGGCACGTCCGCGTCGCTGATCGCGGGCATCGCGCTCGCGGTGGTCTGCATGGCCGGCTTCTATTCGGTGATCGCGGGTTTCGTGAGCGACGTGTTTCCCGCGCACGTGCGCTATTCGGCGATCTCGCTCTCCTACCAGATCTGCGGCGCGATCGCGGGCGGCCTGACGCCGCTCGTCGGCACGTGGCTCGCGCATCGCTTCGCGGGCCAGTGGTGGCCGCTCGCGGTGTTCTACACGTGTCTCGCCGGCATCTCGCTGCTGTGCATCGTCGCGCTCGACGCCCGCCGCGCGGCGCGGCCGGCCGCCGCCGAAGCGCTCGGCTCGCAGTGAACCTCAACGAACGAATTCATCCGGAGTGCAAATGAAAGACCTGCTGGAAATCGACGGCGCCCGTTTGTGGCACAGCCTGGCGGACATGGCGCGCGTCGGCGCGACGCCGCGCGGCGGCGTGCGGCGCCTCGCGCTCACCGACGACGATCGTCGCGGGCGCGACCTGTTTGCGCAGTGGTGCCGCGACGCGGGGATGACGGTGAGCGTCGACGCCGTCGGCAACCTGTTCGCGCGGCGCGACGGCACCGATGCGCAGGCAGCTCCCGTGCTGATCGGCAGCCATCTCGACACGCAGCCCGAAGGCGGCCGCTTCGATGGCGTCTATGGCGTGCTCGCCGCGCTCGAACTCGTGCGCACACTGAACGACGCAGGCATCGCGACCAGCAAGCCGCTGGAAATCGTGTCCTGGACCAACGAGGAGGGCGCGCGCTTCGCGCCGGCCATGCTCGGCTCGGCCGTCTTCACGGGCGCGTTGCCGCTCGACGAAGCGCTCGCGAAGCAGGACGCCGACGGCATCACGCTCGGCGCGGCGCTGGACGCCTGCGGCTATCGCGGCACCCGTGCGACAGGCGGCGCGGTCGATGCGTATTTCGAAGCGCATATCGAACAGGGCCCCGTGCTCGAGGCGAACGGCACGACGATCGGCGTCGTCACGGGCGGGCAGGCGATCCGCTGGCTCGACGTGACGGTGACGGGCGTGGCCGCGCATGCGGGCACGACGCCGATGCCGTATCGCAAGGACGCGTATTTCGCAAGCGCGCAGATGGCGCTCGAACTCGAACGGATCGTCGCCGGTCATGCACCGCGCGGCCTCGCGACGATCGGTCAGGTCGGCATTCGCAATGCGTCGCGCAACACCATTGCCGGCGACGTGACGTTCACGGTCGACCTCCGCCATCACGACGATGCGCAGGTCGATGCAATGGAGCGCGATTTGCGCGACGCGTGCACGCGTGTCGCCGCCGCGCGCGGCGTGCAGGTCGCGATTGAAACCTGCTGGCGCAGCCCGGCGACGCCGTTCGATCGCGACTGCGTCGAACAGGTCGCGCAGGCGGCCGCCGCGTTCGGCTATACGAACGAGCGGATCGTCAGCGGCGCCGGGCACGACGCGATCCTGCTTGCGCGTTGCGTGCCGACCGCGATGGTGTTCATCCCGTGCGTCGACGGCCTGTCGCACAACGAAGCCGAGGATGCGCTGCCGGATGACGTGACGCGCGGCACGAACGTGCTGCTTCATGCGGTGCTCGCGCGTGCGGGTGTTGCATCGGGCGTTGCGGTTGCGGCCGCCACGCAGGACGCATGACGCGGCGAACCGGCAAGCCGGTATATCGAAACACCGACGAGGGCGAACGATGAAAACCTATTTCCATCCCGAACAGCTGCTGCACCATCCGCGCAGCTACCTGTCGCGCGGCCAGATGCGTGAGCCGCAGGAAGTGCCCGAGCGCGCGGCGCGGCTCGTCGCCGCCGTCCGGTCGCTCGACTTCGACGTGCGCGAGCCGGCCGACCGCGGCACCGCGCCGATCGCGGCCGTGCACGACATGAACTACCTGCGCTTCCTGGAGGAAGCGCATCGCGACTGGAAGCAGATGCCAGACGACTGGGGCGACGAAGTGATGTCGAACGTGTTCGTGCGCGACCCGAACCCGCTGCGCGGCGTGCTCGCGAAAGCCGCGCGCTACCTCGCCGACGGCAGTTGCCCGGTCGGTGCGAACACGTGGCGCGCTGCGTACTGGTCCGCGCAGGGCGCGCTGGCGGCCGCGGCCGACGTCAACGACGGCGCACGCGAGGCCTACGCGCTGTGCCGGCCGCCCGGCCATCACGCACGCCGCGACGCGGCCGGCGGCTTCTGCTACCTGAACAATGCGGCGATCGCCGCGCAGTCGCTGCTCGGCCGCCATCGCCGGGTCGCGATCCTCGACACCGACATGCATCACGGGCAGGGCGTGCAGGAGATCTTCTACGGCCGCGACGACGTGCTTTACGTGTCGATCCACGGCGACCCGACCAACTTCTACCCGGTCGTCGCGGGCTATGAGGAAGAGACGGGCACCGGGGCCGGCGACGGTTTCAACCTCAACCTGCCGATGCCGCACGGCGCGCCGGAGTCGGCGTTCTTCGCGCGCCTCGACGACGCGCTGCGCGCGCTGGCGCGGTTCCAGCCCGATGCGCTCGTGCTCGCGCTCGGCTTCGATATCTACAAGGACGATCCGCAATCGCAGGTGGCCGTCACGACCGACGGCTTCGGGCGGCTCGGCGGCGCGATCGGCGCACTCGGGCTGCCGACGGTGATCGTGCAGGAAGGCGGCTATCACCTCGACAGCCTCGATGCGAATGCGCGTGCGTTTTTCGGCGGGTTCGCCGCCGCGCGCTGACCGGCGCGGCGGGGCACGGCCACGTGCGTGCGGGTTCAGGTTTTCCGCCCGCCCGCCGATAATTCGCGCATATGCTGAATGGATGCACGAAGGAGAGCCGCACGATGACAGCCGACCCAATCAGACGCGGTGCGATCTCGATCGCGATCGCGCTGGCCGCGCCCGGCGTAGGGTCCGTCGCGAACGCGACGGAGCCCTCGATTCCGCTGCGCGTCAGTCTCACCATTCCGGAAACCTGCACGATCGGCACCGGCGCGCCGCAGGGCGCTGCCGATGCCGGCATCCCGAGTGTCAGTTGCGCGCACGGCACGCCGTTCATGCTCAGCCACGCGCCGCTGCCCGATGGGCGATCGGTGCCGCGCGGCGTGGGCGCGGGCGCGCCGTCCGCATGGACCGTCATGTTTTGAGCGGGCGGCGCGGCGCGTGCGCTCGTGCCCGCTGGTACTGCTGAACGCTAGAAGCTGATCGTCGCGGTGATCGTGTCGCTGTAGTTGCCGGGCGCGGGCGTGGTTTGCGCCGGCACCGCGCCGTACACGGTCACGACCTGCGACGTGCCCGTGCCGACACCCGTGACCGTCGAACTGCCGCCCGTGCCGTCGCCCCACGCGATCGAGCGCGCGGCGTCCGTGTAAAGCCCGTAGCCGATCGCGCCGCCGCCGCCGCTGCGCTGCATCTGGCGCGCCGTCACGCTGCCGCTGCTGCCGCCGTTCAGCGCGATCTGCCATGCGTCGCCGTTGGTGCACTGCGCGGTGATCGAACCGCTCGCCGTGAGCGAGCCCGACAGCAGGCTCGCGGTGCCGAAGCTCACATTGGTCGCGCTGATGTTGCAGTTGTTGACGACGTTCGCCGTCGCGCTGAACGGGAAGGTGCCGTTCGATGTCGTCAGCGTCGCGCAGGTCGGCGCACCGAGCAGGTAGAACCCGGTGTTGATCGATGTCGTGTTGCCGCCGAACGTCTGCGAGTAGGTTGTGGTGCTGTTGCCGGTCGTCGGAACGGTCGGCTGGTTCCCGGTGATCTGTCCGTACACGGTGACCGTCGCGGACGCGCTCGTGCCGAGCGCGGGCTTGACCAGCGTGACGGACGCCGGTGTCGTGCCGGAATACACCGAGCCCCACGCGACCGAATGCCCGCCATCCAGATAGAGGTCGTATTGCATCGCGTTGCTGCCGTTGACGAGGCTGCGCGGGCTCGTGCCCCCGAGGTTCAGGCACACGAGCACGTTCGGCGTCAGCGAGACGGCCGACCACGTGCAGGTGATGCTGACCGTGCCGGTCGCGGCGACCGGCGCGTTCGAGATCGGGCTGACCGAGCCGAAGCTCACGTTCGATGCGGTCGCCGTGCAGCTTTCGGCCTGTGCGTGACGGGGCGAGCCGCACCACGCGATGAAGGCGACGAGGACCAGCAGCGCGATCTTCACGGTGTCGTCCGGCAAGTGACGGGCCCGATGGTCGGCAGCGTGCCGTTGCCGGGCGCGGTGAACGCGAATGCCGCGACACAGTGCTGCGTGCCGTAGTCGATCGCGAGGTGGTTGTCGTCCTTCAATCCGTCGATGAACGTGAGCCCGTCGTAGCCGACGATCGTATCCGCGCCGCTTTCGGCGTGATGCACGCGCGCTCCGGCCGGCAGCGCGCG
Source organism: Burkholderia sp. 4NA327C6 (assembly GCF_005502655.1). Classification (NCBI taxonomy): domain Bacteria; kingdom Pseudomonadati; phylum Pseudomonadota; class Betaproteobacteria; order Burkholderiales; family Burkholderiaceae; genus Burkholderia; species Burkholderia sp. 4NA327C6. Next base: position 139,432 of record NZ_SCNZ01000010.1, read on the forward strand.
GCCGGTATCGTCATGCAGGATCACCGATGCCGCGCGATAGCGTGACACGCCGAAATGCGTGAATACGCCCGATTGCGCCTGCGGCACGACCGTCATCGACGTGCGGGCGATCCGCGCATCGGCGGGCAGCTTCATCGCATCGATCGCGATCCGGTTGTTCTGGTACGCATTCAGGTCGGGCACAAGCAGGTGCCCGGCACGATCGGTCGTGCCGATCACGCGGTTTTCGTGCAGCACCGGGATGCCCGCGACGCCGTCGGTCGACACGAGCGCGAAGCCGTCGGTGATGCGGCGCGACAACAGGAGGCTGCCGTCCATGAACACGAGCGCGCCGCTGACGTCGAGCGACGCGCCGGTCCGGCGGTCGATGTTCTGCGTGGCCGCGATGACTTCGCCCGCATGACCGAGATAGCGGACTTGCGCCTGCCGGTACGGCACCGCGCCCGTGCCGCCGGCCTGTACGCCCCAGCCCCAGCCGCCGTCGTAGTCGGGCGGGCGGCTCGCGTCGACGGTGTAGTTCGACTGGCCGCGCTGGCGCCCGACGGTCGTGTTGATCGACGTGTTGCGACCGAGCCCGACGTTCAGCGACATGAACGCGCCGCTCGCGCCCTGCTGCGCGAAATCGCGGTACGCGCTCACGGTCAGCGACGCGAGATCGCCGAGGCCCAGCGTGTACGACACGGTGCCGATCCGCGCGCTCGGGCCTTGCGGCATCCGGAAGCCGATGTAGCTGAGCGACAGTGTCTGGCGGTGGATGAAGGGCAGCGCGAGCGTCGCCTGGTCGGTTGCCGCCGGCACGGTTGCGCCGTCGCGCGAGGCGAGATCGCCGTAGCGGCCGAACGCGCGGATCGTCTGCGCGTTGATCGAGAAGCGCGGTTCGATCAACTGGTAGCCGGCGCTCACCTGCGTGCCGGAAAAGCGCCCGGCGCTGCCCGCGACCGCACCGCTCAAGACGCCCGCGTAGCCGAGGCGCAGCAGCGCGCCGACGCCCGCGTTGATCACGCCGCCGGTTGCTTCCGCATGCCCTTCGACGGTCAGCGCGTTGCTGATCCCGCGCCGCAGCGAGCCGCTGACGGCCGGCCGCGCGTCGTAGTCGAACGACTGCAGCCCGTAGTTGCGCCGCAGGAAGCCGGCCTCGAACGAATAGCTCGACAGCCCGGCGGACAGCATCCGCGTATCGACGTAGAGCGGCACGGACGTCGCGACGGTGCGCCCGAGCGCGTCGCGCGTGATGACGGTCGCCTGGCCGGCGCCCGTGATGCCCGGCACGTCGTGAATGATGAACGGGCCGCTCGGCACGTTGCCGGTGTACTGGCGCACGTTGTTGATGTACAGGTCGACGGCCGACGGCACGGCCGCGGAGCCGGCGAGCGACGGGATCGGGAACGTCACGAGATCGGGGCGCAGTGCGAAATTGCTGCGCCACTGGAAGCCGCCGAGGCGCACCGAGCGCGTCCACGCGAGCGACCCTGAGATCGTGTCGCCGATCTGTGTCGTGCTCGGCCGCGCCGGGTCCGAGCGGCTCCACGACGTATCGAAGCGCGTGTAGCGCCGGCGGCCGTCATAGAAGGTCGCGACGCCCGTGGTGTCGAACACGCCGCCCGGATCGAAGTAGCGCACGTCGGCGTAGAGCGAGTACTGCCGGTCGCCGAGCGTCTGCGCGTACGCCTCGTAGTTGATCGCGAGCCCGCGCGACGCGCTGGCCGCCTGCGTGGGCGGCAATGCGCGGCTGTCGATCGCGTAGGGGCGGCGCAGCGTATCGGGCATCTGCAGTTCGACGCTCTGGCGTGCCGCGTCGTAGCGGTAGCGCAGGCCGGGAATCGTATCGAGGTCGACCGTCGCCGCATCGGCGATGCCGAGCCGGTCGGTCGCGACGCCGATCGTGTGCAGGTCTGCGCCGCTCGCCGACAGGTGGCCGTCGCGTTCGCGGAAGTGCGCGAGCAGCGTCGTGTTCTCACCGTTGACGCTGACTTCGAGGATCACGTCGTGTGTGCTGTCGGTCATCACGAGCGCCGAGGGTTCGTCCGCATGCGCGCAGCCGAACGCGAACAGGCCGCCGGCCACGACGGCCGCGACCGCGGTGCGCGGGGAGCGTCGCGGCGCACCGCGTCCATCGACCGGGACCGAGCCGGTGTGTGGCGAAGGGGGAGGGGCCGGGCGGCGCACCGGCGGACTAGCCCGGCGGCTCCACCGCGACGACCGCGCTGGCCGGCTGCGAATTGACGGCTGCCCGCACCGTGACCTTGCCGCCGAGCATGACGCCGGCCGGCAGCGGCACGCTCCACTGGCCCGTGCGGCCCGCGAGCGCATAGCCGAGCAGGCCGCGCGTGAGCGGGTACGTGTGACCATCGCCGGTCACGAGTTCGACGGACGCCAGTTGCGCGCGCCGCGTGCCGGCGTTGCGCACCCGCAGCACCCAGCCGCCGTTGTTGCGCAGCAGCGCCCAGTCGAGCTGCGGCGCGCCTTCGGCGGCAGGCTCGACGAACACCGGAATCGAATAGCGCAGCCGGATCGACACGCCGTTGGCCGGCGTTTCGCCCGGCGGCGGCAATTCGTCGATCAGCAGCCGGTAGGCCTGCTCGGTCCGGGATGGCACGCGCGATGCGCGCACCACGCGGATCAGTTGCTCGGACTGGGTGCCGACCTCGATCAGCGGCGGGCTGGCCAGCAGATCCTGCGTGGGCGTCAGCGTGTCCTGGCCATCGGCCTGGTTCCAGAGGAACACGCGCACCTGTCCGTACACCGGGCGTTCGCCCGGATTGCGCAGGGTGATCCCGCTGGCCGTGTCGTCGGCGCCGAATTCGATCGTGACGGGGGAAATCTGCAGCGACGCGGCGTGCGCGGCGCCGGCCGCGCACAGCAGCGCGACGAGCGTTCGACGGAATGCGGTCATGCGATGCGGCGCCGGTCAGAAGTAGACGGTTGCGGTGACGGTCGTCTGATAGGTATCCGGTTTCGGCGTCGCCTGCGCGGGCACCTGGCCGTAGACGGTAATTGACTGTGCTGCGCCCGTGCCGGTGCCGGCCACGGTGTTCGTGCCTTGCGTGTTTCCCCAGATCGTCGTGCGCCCGGCGTCCTGGTAGAGCTGGAAGTCGACGGTCGTCGTCGTGTTGCCGGTGGCCGTGCCGGCCATCAGGCGGCTCGCGACGGTCGAACCGGTGACCGTGCCGGCGTCGAGGCCGACGTTGTACGGCGTCGTATTGGTGCAGGTGACGCTCACGGTCGTCTGCTGGTTGATCGCGGTGGCCAGCACCCCGTTGGTGCCGAACGCGAGCGGGCTCGCGGCGATCGTGCAGTTCGGCTGAAGCGTCAGCGTGACGGTGAAGGTGGCGGTCGCGGTGCCGTTCGAATAGGTGGCTGCGTCGGCGGCGGGTGTCGACAGGCCGATTGACAGCGCGAGCGACAATGTCATGGAAGCGATGGCGACTTTCACACTGATCCCTCATCGATCGATTTTTCGTTGGATTTATGCCGCGCTTGATCGTGCTGCTTTTTCGCAAATCCTGATACGAATCGGCAATTCTTTCAATCTTTAAATTCACTCTGTTTCATTTTGTTACATTTAATGGGGCTATTGATTGAATAAAGGTCGGGAGTATTTCGTTTTTCGATTTTTCGTGTGGGATTCGCATATATCATTACCTTGCATCGCAGCAAAAGCGGGTAATTCATGCGGGGTTCGAGACTGTTTGGCGGGCCGATTGGGTGGGGCGAGCCGGCCGGCGGTGAATGGGGTAAGTAATGTGCTGGATGCGGTGAAGAAGAAATGAAAGTGAATCATGTGAATGAATTGAGTCGTATTTCACTCCGCAAATGTATTGAATCGGGGGGCTGAAAGATTGGAGAAGATTCAGGATATTTTCCGATTGATGCGCGCTGGATCGGAATGGACCGTGGAAAACGAAAACGGCCGCATTGAGCGGCCGTGACCATGCGTCGGTACGGATTGGCGGTCCGGCATGCATGCCGGTGCGCGACGTGTCGCGATTACGAATTCGCGGCGGCCGGTGCGCGGCGCTGCTGCGCGATCTGCAGGAAGACCAGTGCGAGCCCGGCCGCGGCAATCAGCCCGCCGACGAGCGGCACGGCCGCATAACCGAAGCCCGCCGACAGCGCCGCGCCGCCGGCGGCCGCGCCGAGTGCGTTGCCGAGGTTGAACGCGCCGATGTTGACGGCCGACGCGAGGCCCGGCGCTTCATGGGCCGCCCGCATCACGCGCATCTGCAGCGGCGGCACGACCGCGAACGTGGCGATACCCCACACGAGCAGCGTGACGGCGGCGCCGGCATGCGTGCGGGCGAGCACCGGGAACGCGGCCATCGTGGCGATCAGCAACAGCAGGAAACCGATCAGCGTGCCGTCGAGCGAGCGGTCGGCGAGGCGCCCGCCCGCGATGTTGCCGATCGAGAAGCCGACGCCGATCAGCACCAGCATCGCGGTCACGAAGCCGGGTGTCGCACCGGTCACGTGTTCGAGCGTCGGCGCGACATACGTATAGAGCGTAAACATCGCGCCGGCGCCGAGCACGGTCGTCCCGAGCGCACCGAGCACGACGGGGCGCGTCAGTACCGAGAGTTCCGCACGCAGGTCGGGCATCGTGCCGGCTTCGCCCTTCGGCAGCGCGGCGAACAGCCCGGCGATCGCAACCAGGCCGAGGCCCGCGGTCGCCGCGAACGACATGCGCCAGCCGATGATCTGGCCGAGCCAGGTCGCGGCCGGCACGCCGCCGACGTTCGCGATCGTGAGACCCATGAACATCGTCGCGACCGCGCTGGCCTGCTTTTCGCGCGGCACGAGGCTGGCTGCGACCACCGAGCCTAGTCCGAAGAAGGCGCCGTGGTTGAGGCTCGTCACGAGGCGGGCGAGCAGCAGCGTCGTGTAGTCGGGCGCGAACGCCGACAGCAGGTTGCCGATCGTGAAGATCGACATCAGCGCGATCAGTGCCGAACGGCGCGACCAGCGCGCGAGCAGCAGCGTCATCAGCGGCGCGCCGACCATCACGCCGATCGCATACGCGCTGATCAGCATGCCGGCCTGCGGAATCGACACGTGCACGCCGTCGGCGATCACGGGCAGCAGGCCCATCGGCGAGAACTCGGTCGTGCCGATGCCGAACGCACCGGCGGCCAGTGCCAGCAGCGGCAGTGCGGCGCTGCCGCCGGGGCGGGAAGGAGAGGAAGTCGTGGAGTTCACGCGATGGGCTCCTGTAATCGAGGGACAACGACCGGCACGGGGCCGTTGAGGACAGGACGAAGTGTGCCTGCATGACTTTTGCGGAAAAAGCCATGTGCGGACGAAATTATCTTGATTTCATGTCAACAATGCAGCGGGCGCTTGAAGCCGGTGGCGGAGCGGGTGAAAGCGATGTTCTTGTGAAAGATTTTCGTAAAGATCGGCGGGCGGCTTCAGGCCCGGCGATCGCGATCCATCGACGCTCCGACGCGGACTGACGGTCGCTCCCGCCGGATGAACCGGAAGCCGTCCACAGACTGCCCGGCGACGGGTGGCCGCGCAGATCGGACGGGCCGTTCAGGCGGCTGGCATCACGCCTGGCGAATCTCGCATCATCACCGCAAACTCTTTGCCCACAAGGATCGCGGGCAAAAAAAGCCCCGATCACAGGGGGACCGTGACCGGGGCGGAAACGCATCCTCTCTTTGGCACGAGGGTTGGATGCGCGCGCAGTATATTTCGAGCCATGACGATTCGAATCGACGTTAAACGGCTGTTTTTGGTGCCAATTTAAAAACACCGGTGCGATGGCGTCGCGCGTTATCTTTTTGAAAGAATTTGCGCAAAAATGATGCGGTTGTTTAGCGTGTTTCGACAGCCGAAGCGACGGTTGGATGAAAGGGGATTCCGCCGGCATTCGGCACCGCGAATCGGGGCGCTCGAGTGCCGGGCGAGGTCGCCGCAGCTGCCGCCTGTTCAGCCCGCTCGGCCCGCTCAGCCCGCTTCGCCGGCCGCATCGCGCACGGCCGCGAGAAACCGCGCGACGACGGGCGACGGTGGCACGGCCGCACCGTCGAACACGAACTCGATGTCGAAGCGGCTCGCGAGTTCGTCGAGCGCGATGAGCCGGACCGTGTGCGGGCAGGTCGGCGACGCGCTTTCCGGCACGAATGCACAGCCCATCCCGGCCGCGACGAGGCCGATCAATGTCGGAATGTCGCTGCCGACCTGCGCGATGCGCGGCGTGAAGCCGGCCTGCTGGCACTGCGCCATCAGGAACCGGTGGTGCGCGGCGGAGCGCTGCGCGTCGAACCAGACGAACGGCTCGTTCGCGACGTCGGCCAGCGCGCGCGGCGAGGTGAAGCGGCCGCCCGGCGGCGCGGGCATCGCGAGCACGAAGCGGTCGCTGAGCAGCCGCACGCCCGACAGGTGCGGCGCCTCGTCCCGGCGCCACGCCATGATTCCGCCGTCGAGCTGGCCGCGCATCAGCGCGTTCGCCTGTTCGGCCGACAGCATCGGCGCGATCGACAGCTTCACGTCCGGGCATGCGTCGCGAAACGCCTTGAGGACGGTTCCGACGACGGGCAGCGGCAGGCAGTTCGGCAGCGCACCGAGCCGCAGTTCGCCCAACTGCCCGGCCGCGCTGCGCAGTGCGCGCTCACGGCTGTCCTGCAGCGTCGCGAGCAGGCCGGTCGCGTCCTGCAGGAAACTGGCGCCGGCCGCCGTGAGCGTGACGCCCGTTGCGCGGCGCACCAGCAGCGGCGTGCCGATCGCGTCCTCGAGTTCGCGGATCTGTCGCGACAGCGCGGGCTGGACGATGCCGGCCGCGCGGGCGCCGGCCATTACGCTGCCGGCTTGCGCGACGGCCACGAAGTAGCGCAGGTGACGAAATTCGATCTGGCGCATGCGGCATCCGTTCAGGGTCATCGATATACCTGCAGAGCATAGCAAACGCCATTCGATGGTATTGGAAAGCATGGGTGGCGTGCCGTACGATGACCGTCATTGCCGCTCGCCGTTGCACGTCGCGTGCGTTCTCTCCGTTCCCATTGGTCCTGCCCCATGCCGCTTCATATTCCGACCCCTTATATCCGCTCGCAAATCGCATCCCGCCGGTTCGGCAGGACCGTCCGGCTGAAGCTCGATGCGCTGCAGCCGTCTGGCTCGTTCAAGTTGCGCGGCATCGGCGCAGTCTGCGAAGCGCGGCATGCGGCCGGCGCGCGGCGCTTCGTGTCGTCGTCGGGCGGCAACGCGGGCATCGCGGTCGCGTATTGCGGCCGCGAACTCGGCGTGCCGGTGCTCGTCGTCGTACCGGAAAGCGCGTCGGCCCGTGCGCGCGAGCTGATCCGCGTCGAGGGCGCCGAGCTCGTCGTGCACGGTGCGAGCTGGGCCGAGGCGAACGCGTTCGCGCAGTCGGCGCTCGGCGAGCACGATGCGTTCGTGCATCCGTTCGACGATCGCGTGCTGTGGCAGGGCCACGCGACGATGATCGACGAGATGGCGGCGGCCGGGCCGAAGCCCGACGCGATCGTGCTCGCGGTTGGCGGAGGCGGGTTGCTGTGCGGCGTGCTCGAAGGGCTGGCGCGCAACGGCTGGCACGACGTGCCGGTGGTCACGGCCGAAACGGAAGGCGCCGACTGCTATGCGCGCTCGCTCGCGCAGGGGCAGGTGGTCGAATTGCCGGCGATCACGAGCATCGCGACGTCGCTCGGCGCGAAGCGTCCGTGCGACGCGGCGGTCGAATGGGCCGCACGACACGAGATTCACCCGGTTGTCGTGTCCGATGCCGATGCGGTGGCCGCGTCACTCCGATTCCTCGACGAGCACCGGATCGTCGTCGAGCCCGCGTGCGGTGCTGCGCTGGCCGTGCTCGAGCGGCCGGTGCCCGTGCTCGCGTCGGCGAAGGATATCGCAGTGATCGTCTGCGGCGGCGTGACGGCGACCGTCGAGCAGATGCAGACGCTGCGCGCGACGTTGCGGTAGGCGGGGTAGCCGGCGCCAGCCGGTTTGTCGTGGGATGGCCGGATGGCGGTCGACGACGAATGTCACCGTGATCGCCTGCGGTGGCGTGACGGCGACCGTCGATCCCGGCGAACGTCGGCATCGGCCGTGTGTGTCCGTCGCGAAGCATCGAAGCAATGTCAGCGACCCGACGGGTAGGCCGCCGGCGGCGCAGCATTTCCGTGATGAATGAAAGGGAAGGATGCGTATCGTCGCACGGTGCCGGTTGTGGCCGCGCGCGACGATACGGACGGGCCGGTCAGTGTGCGGCCGGTGCGCTCGCGCCGGACGGTGCGGACGATGCGACGGGATTGGCGGCAGCGGGCGCAGGCGATGCGCTTGCCGGAGTCGATGCCGATGCCGATACGGGCGCCGAAGCGGTGGGTGCGGGTGCAGGCGCGACCGGTGCCGGTGTTGCAGCCGCCGGTGCCGATACGACAGGTGTCGATGCTGCCGCGGCAGGTGACGATGCCGGGCCGGAGGCGGAAGCCGGCACGGGGGCCGAAGCCGGCGTGGATGCCGGCCCGGACGCCTGTGCGGGCGTCGACGACGCGGCTGCCGCAGGCGCCGCACCCGAAGCCGATACCGACCCCGAACCCGACGCTGCCACCGGTGCGGCAGCCCGCATCGCCGCCGGCGCGACCACGGCCGACGCGGCGGCCGGCACGGCGTTTGCCCCCGACTCGGGCGCGACCGCCGGCAACGAAAGCGGCACCGGCGCCGCGGGCGGCGTCGGCACGACCGGGGTCGTCATCTTCATCGGCTCGCCCTGCGGCGTCGGCGCGGGTTCGGGCAGCGGCGTGACGGGCTCCTTCTCGGCGGCCTTGACGGTCGCACGGTCGCGGCGGGCCGGGTCGATCTTCAGGAAATGCTCGACGAGATTGAAGAAGCGCTCATAGAACACGCCGGCGGGAATCGTCTCGCTGGCGGTCTTGACGAGCGCGTCATCGCTCGACCCGATCGGCAGCGACAGCGAGCCGAACACGCTCAAGCCCACGCTGGCCGACGTATTCGACTTCTTCAGCGTGTAGCGATCCTGCACCGCATTCACGTACGCGATGCTCGACGAGCCGTCCGCGTTCGCGTCCGCGCACACGACGTGAAACTCGATCACGACGTGCATGTCGTTGTTCGGCTGGAAATTCTTGCTGCCGTCGACCGCATCGCTGCGCGACGACGACACCACATAGCCCTGGCTCAGCAGCGCGCGCCGCGCGGCCTCGCAGGCTGCGTCGGATTTCGAGTGGAACGTATGCGCGTACGGGCTGCTGGTCGCGTCGAACTGTTCCTGCTGGTAGATCGGCTTGGGCGGCGACGAGCACGCCGCCAGCACGGTCGCGGCCGCGAGCGCGCACGAAACGGAAAACAGGCGAAATCGGTTGTGCATGGCGTCTTTCAGAAGGCTTGGCGAGAGCTCGCGCAACGGCGGTGCCTGGATGAAGCGCGCGGCAATCTCGTAAGGCCGGGGCGCCATTATAGTTTCGTTTGATGTCGCGCTCGCTTCAGTCGGCCGGTGCGCGGCGTGCGGCGGCCAGCAATTGCGACGTCAGCGGATGGTGTTCGCCGCGTCGCGAGCGGATCGCGTGGATCTCCTCGGTCACGTCGCCGGCCCGCCCGAGCCGCCGCAACCCGCGCAGCAGCGACGCATCGTTCGCGCCGAGTTCGCTCAGCGGGAACACGCCGAGGCCGCGCGCCGCGAACACGGCCATCAGCGCGCTGTCCTCGAATTCCCCCGCCACGCGCGGCACGATCCGTTCCCCCTCCAGCCACCGGTCGAGGCGCGCGCGCAGCGCCGAATGCGCGGTCGGCAACAGCACGGGCAGGTCGGCCAGGCACAGCGGAAAGTGCTGCCGCGCGGCCGGCGTGACCAGCGATGCGGGGCCATACCAGTCGACCGGCGACGCGACGAGCCGCTCGCTCGTCACGCGCAGGTTCGAACCGGACGGCGCGCCCTGGCCGGCCAGCACCAGATCGAGATGATGCAGCGCCAGCTCCGCGAGGAGCGCATCGTGCTCGCCTTCGTGGCACAGCAGCCGTAACGTGGGGGTATCCAGCACGGGCGAGAGGATCGCGTGCGCGGCGAGCTTGGAAATGCCGTCCGCGAGGCCGACCGCGAGCCGCACGGTCGGCTGGCTGGCCGCCGCGCGCACTTCGTCGGGAATCAGCCGCCCCATCTCGAAGATCGCCTCCGCGCGCGCAAACGCGGCCTGGCCGGCGTCGGTCATCGTGACGCCGCGCCCGGCCGGGCGCAGCAACTGGTGCCCGAGCGCTTTTTCGAGCTCGCGCACCTGCGCGCTGATGGTCTGCACGGCCATGTCGAGCCGCGCGGCCGCGCGCGCGAAGCCGCCTTCCTTCACGACGACCCAGAAGTAGTACAGATGTCGGAAATTGAGCATCGGATCGTGATTTCGGAAAAACCGAACCAAAAATCAGATTCTCTCTGATTTTTTCGAAGTTCGGGGCGGCCTATGATCTGGCTTTCCACTTTCGTATCGGCCCATTTCATGGACTACCTGCTGACGCTTGCCGTTGACCCCGCCGTCTGGGCGGCGCTCCTGACGCTCGTCGTGATGGAAGTCGTGCTCGGCATCGACAACCTGATCTTCATCTCGATCCTCAGCAACAAGCTGCCCGAAGCGCAGCGCGCCCGCACGCAGCGCCTCGGCAGCGCGCTCGCGCTGGTGATGCGCCTCGCGCTGCTCGGCAGCGTCGCGTGGATCGCGAGCCTCACCGAACCGGTGTTCACGCTGTTCGGCCATGCGTTCTCGTGGCGCGACCTGATCCTGCTGTCGGGCGGCCTGTTCCTCGTGTGGAAGGCGACCACCGAGATCCATCACCACGTGTCGCGCGACGGTGAAGGCGCGGGCGGTGCCGGCGGTGCGGTCGGCCTGACGATGTGGGCCGCGATCGGCCAGATCGTGATGCTCGACATCGTGTTCTCGATCGACAGCATCGTGACCGCGATCGGCATGACCGAGCACGTGCCGATCATGTTCGTCGCGGTGATCGTCGCCGTCGCCGTGATGCTGTTCGCTGCACAGCCGCTCGCACGTTTCATCGACCGCAACCCGACCATCGTGATGCTCGCGCTGTCGTTCCTGGTCGTGATCGGCATGACGCTGATTGCCGAAGGTTTCGGTTCGCACGTGCCGAAGGGTTACATCTACGCGGCGATGGCGTTCTCGGCTTTCGTCGAAGGCATGAACATGCTGGCGCGGCGCGCGAAGGCGAAGCGCTCGGCACCGACGGAAGGCCACTGAGCTGCCGCGCGTGACTCGGCTGCCGCTGCGGCGGCCGGCGTCACGCGCGTCATCCGGACTCATCCGGAATCCAGACGAAATTCGCACGGAAAGGAGAAGCGCGATGAAATGCCCTGTCTGCAAGACGCCCGACCTGTTGATGGCCGAGCGCCAGTCGATCGAGATCGACTACTGTCCGACCTGCCGCGGCGTGTGGCTCGATCGTGGTGAGCTCGACAAGCTGATCGCGCGCGAAACCGGCGATGCGCCAGCGCGTCGCGACGAGCCGCCCGTGCGGCACGATGCGCAAGCGCCGCGCGGCCACGACGGCGGGTGGGGGCGCGACGCTCGCTCGCATGACAGCCGTGACCGATACGATGGCCGCTCGCACGACGATCGCTACAAGCACGACGGCCAGCGTCGCAAGAAATCCGTGTTCGACCTGTTCGACTTCGACTGATTGCGCCGCATGTCGCAGAAAAGCCCCGCCGGGCGCGTACCCGGCGGGGCTTTTTCATACGTGCGGGAGGATCGCCCGCCCGGGAACTTACGCGTTGCCGGCCGTCACGTCGATACGGCGCGGCCGGGTTTCCTCGCGGCGCGGAATCGTCAGCGTCAGCACGCCGTCGCGCAGGTTCGCGTCGATCCTCGACGTGTCGAGATCCGGGCTCAGCACGAAGCTGCGCGCATAGCGCGTCGTGCGGATTTCGGCATGTCGCACGCGCAGGTCGGCCGGCGTGTCGATATGCGTGTCGGCTTCGATCGTCAGCGTGTTGTCGTGCACCTTCACGTCGAGATTCTCGCGCGGCACGCCGGGCAGGTCGGCCCGCAGCGTGACGCCGAGATGATTCTCGACGATGTCGACGGCCGGCGTGATCGCGGGACGGCGGGCCGCTTCGGCGGCAGCGGGGTGGACGGTGTTCGTCTGACGCTCGGCCAGGATCGGGTTCGTATTCATGTCGGTATCCTGAATATTATTGAACGGTGATCGCACGCGGCTTCGATGCCTCGCGCCGGCCGACGCGAATCAGCAGGCAGCCGTTTTCGTAGCGGGCGCTGACCTGGTCGGGATCCGCGTCCCGCGGCAGCTCGACGACACGGCGGAATGCGCCGTGGAAGCGTTCCTGCGCATAGGTGCGCAGATCGTCGCCTTCGCCGCGCGGCGCAGGCTTGCGCTCGCCGCTGATCGTCAGCAGGTCCTTGTCGATCGACACGTCGAAGTCGGCCGCGGCCATGCCGGGGGCGAACGCGACGATCTCGATGGCGCCGTCGGTGGCGCCGACGTTGAGCGCGGGAAAGGCGCCAGGCCGTACCGCGCGAATGCCGGCCGGACGATCGCCGAGCAGGTTGGCCATTTGCCGCTGCACGCGGGCGAATTCGTCGAACAGGTCGCTGCCGAAATGGATACCGCTCATGTTGGTCCTCCTGAACAGGGAACGCGGGAGACGTGACGGCGCGACGCCTGCGGCGGGCGCGTCGTGGAAGCTCCACTGGGTCGAAACGGGGGCAGTGCGTTGCATGTTGCACTGCCCGACGACGCGTAATTAGTGGCAGCCGAAGCGCATTTCAAGAGGGAATCTGCAATCTGCATCAATGCAGGCCCGCGCGATTCGATGCGACAATCGCCGCGATGTTTTTGCAGACCAACGACACGGGACAATCATGGACATTCGACGCATCGCGATCGTCGGCGCCGGCGTGATCGGCGCAAGCTGGGCCGCCTTCTATCTGACGCAAGGCTTTGAAGTCGTCGCGACCGATCCGGCGCCGCAAGCCGACGCGCGGTTGCGCGACGCACTCGCCGCGTTTCTCGGCGACCGGGCCGCCGAACTTTCCGCGCGGCTGTCGTTCGACGCCGATCTCGTGCGCGCGCTCGACGGCGTCGACTTCGTGCAGGAGAACGGCCCGGAGCGGCTCGACCTGAAGCGCGAGTTGTACCGGCGGATGGACGACGTGCTGCCCGCGCACGTGCCGATCGCATCGAGTTCGTCGGGCCTGAAGATGTCGGACATCCAGACCGCGTGCGACAAGCACCCGGAGCGTTGCCTGATCGCGCATCCGTTCAATCCGCCGCACCTGATTCCGCTCGTCGAGCTGGTCGGCGGCGATGCCACCAGCCAGGACGTGATCTCACGCGTGAAGGATTTCTACGATGCGCTCGGCAAGCAGACGATCGTCCTCAACAAGGAGATGACCGGCCATGTCGCGAACCGGCTCGCGGCCGCGCTGTTCCGCGAGGTGTATCACCTCGTCGGCGAAGGTGTCGTGAGCGTCGCCGATGCGGACAAGGCTGTCGCATGGGGGCCCGGCCTGCGCTGGGGGTTGATGGGGCAGTGCCTGACCTATCACCTCGGCGGCGGCGCGGGCGGGATCGCGCACTTTCTCGAACACCTGTCGGGGCCGATCACGAGCTGGTGGGACGATCTCGGCACGCCTTCATTCGACCCGGAAGTCGATCGCAAGCTGAACGACGCATTGCGCGCGATCCAGGGCGAGCATTCGATGCAGGAACTGGCGGCCGAACGTGACCGCCTGCTCGTCGAGCTGATCGACGCGCGGCGCCGCAGCTTCCTGCCGTGATTGCGCGGCGGCGTCGCGTACGGGCTGCGGCCGGCTACTGCTGCGCGGCGGTTTGCGGTGCCTGCGGCGTCTGCGCGAGCCACGCCGGGCTCGCGGCCTGCACCAGTTCGCGGTTGCGCGCGCGGGTCGCGGCGTTCGGCGGGTAGTTGCCGTCGTTCGTCGGCAGTTCGCCGTCGAGATAGGCCTGCTTGAGTTGTGCAATGACTTCCGCGCGGGTCAGCCCCTGCGCGGGCGCCGCGGCGTCGGACGTCTGGGCAAAGACGGGGGACAGCAGCGCGGCGGCGGCGGTCGCGACGGCGAATCGCAAGACTTTCATGGCGTGCTCCGATCAAGGGGACGGGACACCGGATGCGCGCGGCGGCTGGCCGTGCGTTCCGATGGGTCCCATTGTCGCGAGCGGGTGCTGCGCGGACGATGACGCGTTCCGGGCAAAGCTGTCAGGTGCGGGCGTGGGTGCGGGTGCGGGTGCGCTTGCGTACGGCGCATCCCGGTACGGTTACAACTCCGACGCCGCCGCGATCAGCGTGGCTTCGAGTGCGAGCGTCGAACGCGACGCAGCCGCCGGCCGGTCGATCACGTATTCGAGTTCGCCGAGTTCGGGCAACCCGGCGTCGAGCCGCGCGAGCCCGGCCGGAATCACGTAGCCGGCGAATGCGCTGACGCCGAGCCCCGCGCTCGCGGCCGCGCGCAGCACCGCGATGCTGCTGCTCACGACGGCGATCCGGTAAGGGCGGCCGACCGCCTCGAGCGATTCGAGCACGCGGCGGCGCGACACACTCGGCTCCGGATGCATCGCGAGCGGCAGCACGGCCTCGTGGCCGGTGATCCGCGAATCGGGGCCGGTGCACCAGTACAGCGGTTCGCTGCGGATCACGCGGCCGCGCCGGCTGCCGGCGACGCGCTTCGCGAACACGAGATCGTGCCGCCCCTCGTCGAGCGCGTCGAACAGGTCGCCCGACAGCCCCGTCGAGATCGCGAGCTCGACTTCCGGATTGCGCTGCACGAAGCTCGCGAGTGCGGCCGTCAGGTGCGCCGACGCGAAATCCTCCGACATCGCGAGCCGCACCTTGCCCGACAGCGGCGGCCCGCATACCGACGTGACGGCCTCGTCCATCAGTTCGAGAATGCGCACCGCGTAGCGGAACAGCGCGTCGCCGTGCTGCGACAGGTGCACGTTGCGCGTGTCGCGCTCGAACAGCGGCCGGTCGAGCAGCTCCTCGAGGCGCCGGATGTGCTGGCTGACGGTCGACTGCGACAGGCTCACGCGCTCGGATGCGGCGGTGAAACTGCCGGACTGGGCGACGGCGACGAAGCTGCGCAGCAGCTCGGGCGGTAACGGACGCATTGCTAAATCCACTGAATCGGTTTCGACAACTTCATAAATGGCCGGATATTGCGGCGCTAGTATCGGATCACGCCCCGGTGCGGCCCGCAGCGGGGCGCACCGGACGCGTAACCCGCGTCGTGCCGGCGGCTGCTTCATTCAGTCTACGGCATCCGGCGTCCGGCCCGTAACCGCATCATCCCATCGACCCCCGAGAACGCGCTCGCACGACGAGCCGCCGGGCCGCGGCGCACCGCCGCAGGAGACACGCCCGGCACGGGATCGGCGGGCAAGGTTCGGCTCCTGCTGGCGGCAATGTGCCCGTCACGAAGAGACTGGAGACGACTCATGATCATCTACGGAACCGCGCTGCTGGCGTTCTGCCACCTGGCCGGACTGTTCCTTGGCGACCTGCTCGGCAGCGCGATCGGCGTGAAGACCAACGTCGGCGGCGTCGGTATCGCGATGCTGCTGCTGATCTGCCTGCGCCTGTGGCTGCACCGCCGAGGCTGGCTGCCGAAGGAGACCGAGGCCGGCGTCGGTTTCTGGGGCGCGATGTACATCCCCGTCGTGGTCGCGATGGCCGCGAACCAGAACGTCGTCGCCGCGCTGAAGGGCGGCCCGGTTGCGCTGCTGGCCGCAGTCGCCGCGGTCGCGATCTGCGCATGCTGCATCGCGGTACTGGTGCGCACCGGGCGCGACGACACGGCCTTCGCGGGCGTGCCGCAGTTCGAAGAACAGTAACGGAGGCCGCCATGCTGCAGATGCTCGAAAAAACCGTCGCCCACAACGGGCTCGTCGCGTCGTTCGCGCTGGTCGGCCTGATCATGTGGCTGTCGTCGATTGCGTCGCGCAAGCTCACGTTCGGCCGCGTGCACGGCTCGGCGATCGCGATCGTGATCGGTCTCGTGCTGGCCTATGTCGGCGGCGCATTCACCGGCGGCGAGAAGGGGCTGGCCGACGTCAAGCTGTTCGCCGGCATCGGCCTGATGGGCGGCGCGATGCTGCGCGATTTCGCGATCGTCGCGACCGCGTTCGAAGTGCAGCCCGCCGAGGCGCGCAAGGCCGGGCTGATCGGCGTCTTGTCGCTGCTGCTCGGCACCGTGCTGCCGTTCATCGTCGGCGCGTGCATCGCGCGCGCATTCGGCTATACCGACGCGGTCAGCATGACGACGATCGGCGCGGGCGCGGTCACCTACATCGTCGGCCCCGTGACGGGCGCGGCGATCGGCGCAAGCTCCGACGTGATCGCGCTCAGCATCGCAACGGGGCTCGTCAAGGCGATCATCGTGATGGTCGGCACGCCGGTCGCGGCCAACTTCATGGGCTTGAAGACGCCGCGCTCCGCGATGATCTTCGGCGGCCTGGCCGGCACGGTCAGCGGCGTGAGCGCGGGGCTCGCGGCGACCGACCGCCGGCTCGTGCCGTACGGCGCGCTGGTCGCGACGTTCCATACCGGCGTCGGCTGCCTGCTCGGGCCCTCGCTGCTGTTCTTCACGACGCGCGCGCTGGTCGGTGCGTAGGGCGATGCGTAGGGCGATGCGACGCGGCCCGCATGCGGGCCGCATCCATCGCGGCGTCCTCTGAGTTGCATTCTGCAACATCATCAATCGGCGGCGGCGCCAGGCTTAGAATGCCGCTGAACCATCGAAGCGGAGAACTGTTCATGACCGGATGGAATCACGCGCGGCAAGCGCGCGATGCACGCCTCGCGGCCGGCGCGGCTTACGCGCAGGGCAAGCGGGTCGATGCGCGCGACACCGTCGCGTTGCTCGAAGCGGTGCTGCGGCCCGGCGATCGCGTGTGCCTCGAAGGCGACAACCAGAAGCAGGCCGACCTGCTCGCCACCGCGCTCGCCGACGTCGACAGCGCGAAGATCCACGACCTGCACATGGTGCAGTCGGGCGTCGTGCTGCCCGAGCATCTCGACGTGTTCGAGCGCGGCATCGCGAAGCGTCTCGACTTCGCGTATTCGGGCCCGCAGTCGCAGCGCATCGCGAAGCTGCTGTTCGGCGGCAAGATCGCGCTCGGCGCGGTGCACACCTATCTCGAGCTGTTCGCACGCTACTTCATCGACCTCACGCCGCAGGTCGCGCTGATCGCCGCGGTCAGCGCCGATCGCGACGGCAACCTGTACACCGGCCCGAACACCGAAGACACGCCGACCGTCGTCGAGGCCACCGCGTTCAAGGACGGCATCGTGATCGCGCAGGTCGACCGGATCGTCGACAAGGTGCCGCGCGTCGACATCCCGGGCGACCGCGTGCATTTCGTCGTCGAGGCCGGCCGGCCGTTCTACGTCGAGCCGCTGTTCACGCGCGATCCGGCCGCGATCACCGAAACGCAGATCCTCACCGCGATGCTCGCGATCAAGGGCATCTACGAGCCGTACGGCATCAAGCGCCTGAACCACGGGATCGGCTTCAACACGGCCGCGATCGAGCTGCTGCTGCCGACCTACGGCGAGAAGCTCGGGCTGAAGGGCAAGGTCTGCTCGCACTGGGCGCTCAATCCGCACCCGACGCTGATTCCCGCGATCGAGTCGGGCTGGGTCGAGCAGATCCATTGCTTCGGCTCGGAAGTCGGGATGGACGACTACATCCGCGCGCGTTCCGACATCTGGTTCACGGGCCCCGACGGGTCGCTGCGCTCGAACCGCGCGTTCTGCCAGACGGCCGGCCTCTATGCGTGCGACATGTTCATCGGCTCGACGCTGCAGATCGACCTGTCCGGCCATTCGTCGACGGTCACGGCCGAGCGCATCGCCGGTTTCGGCGGCGCGCCGAACATGGGCAGCGACGCGCGCGGCCGGCGCCATCCGAGCGAGCCGTGGCTGAAGGCCGGCGCGGAAGCCGACCCCGACACGCCGGCGGCGCTCCGGCGCGGCCGCAAGCTCGTCGTGCAGATCGGCGAGACGTTCGGCGACAAGAACGTGCCGATGTTCGTCGAGAAGCTCGACGCGCTGAAGCTCGCCGACAAGCTGCAGCTCGACCTCGCGCCGATCATGGTCTACGGCGACGACGTCACGCACATCGTTACCGAGGAAGGGATCGCGAACCTGCTGATGTGCCGCGACAAGGACGAACGCGAGCATGCGATCCGCGGCGTCGCCGGCTATACGGAGATCGGCCGCGGCCGCGACCGGAAGATGATCGAACGGTTGCGCGAGCGCGGCGTGATCCGTCGTCCGGAGGATCTCGGCATCGATCCGCTCGACGCCGATCGCCGCTGGCTCGCCGCGCGTTCGATCAAGGATCTCGTGCACTGGTCGGGCGGCCTGTATGCGCCGCCGGCCCGGTTCCGCAACTGGTAAGGACAACGGCATGGAACAGTTGAACTATCGCTTCACCGCGCGCGAGCGCGCGAAGGGCGAGCAGGCCGCGGCGCTCGTCGGCGTGGTGGCATCCGGCAATCTCGAAGTGCTCGTCGAGCGCGTGCTGCCGGGCAACGAATGCGAGATCGACATCCGCACGGCGGCGGTCGGGTTCGGCGCGGTGTGGCAGGCCGTCGTCGCGGATTTCGTCGAGCGGCGCACGCCGGGCGGCCTGAAGCTGTCGATCAACGACGGCGGCGCGCGGCCCGACATGGTGTCGCTGCGGCTCGCGCAGGCGGTGCGGGCGATCGAGGGAGGGGCAGCATGAACGACGTGAAGCACGATCACGACGCCCCCGCGTTCGTCGCGAATGCCGCGAGCTGGTACGAAGCATCTGCACGGCAGCGCATCGACGGGCTGCTGGACGCGGGCAGTTTCAGCGAATTCCTCGGCCCGGCCGAGCGCGTGACGAGCCCGCACCTGCCGCTGTTCGACCTGCCGCAGCAGTTCGACGACGGGATGGTGGTCGGCCACGGCCGGCTCGAGGGCCAGCCGGTGTTCGTCGCCGCGCAGGAAGGCCGTTTCATGGGCGGCGCGTTCGGCGAAGTGCACGGCGCGAAGCTCACCGGGCTGCTGCGCGCTGCGCGCGAAACCGGCAAGCCGGTGCTGATCCTGTTCGATACGGGGGGCGTGCGGCTGCAGGAAGCGAATGCGGGCGAACTCGCGATCGCCGAGATCATGCGCGCGCTCGTCGAAGCGCGCACGGCCGGCGTGCCGGTGATCGGGCTGATCGGCGGGCGCGCGGGCTGCTACGGCGGCGGCGGGTTGCTCGCCGCCTGCTGCTCGGCGCTCGCGGTGTCGGAGCAGGGCCGTATCAGCGTGTCGGGCCCCGAAGTGATCGAGACCAATCGCGGCGTCGAGGAATTCGATGCGAAGGACCGCGCGCTGATCTGGCGCACGATGGGCGGCAAGCACCGGCGGCTGATCGGCGGCGCGGATCGCTACGTGGCCGACACGCCCGATGCATTCCGTGCGGCGGCGCTCGAGCTGATCGGCCGTGCGCCGAAGTTCGATGCGGCGATGCTGCGCGCGGAGCAGGCCCGCCTCGAAGCGCGCGTCGAACGGTTCGGCGCGTGCAAGGACGCGCTCGACGTGTGGCGCTCGCTCGGTGCCAGCGCACCGGAAGCGATCCCGGGGATGCCCGACGATGCGTTCGTCACGCTCGCCGACCAATTGCAGGAGAGCTCGCATGACGCTCGATGAAGTGCTGAATTCGCTGTTCCCGCAAGGCCATTCGATCGCCCGTCACGGCGGCCTGCTGACCGGCCACGCGGAACTGGCCGGCACGCGTGTCGACGTGATCGGCGTCGCCGACCGGTTGCCGTTCGGCATCGACGAGGCGCTGACGCTCGCGGCGCGCGTGCTCGACACGATCGAGCGCGGCGGCGACACGCCGATCCTCGTGCTGGTCGACAGCGACAGCCAGCGGATGAGCAAGCGCGATGAACTGCTCGGCCTGAACGAAGGGCTGTCGCACCTCGCGAAATGCCTGATGCACGCGGATCTCGCCGGGCACCGGACGATCGGCGTGCTGTACGGCCACACGGCCGCGGGCGCGTTCATCGCGACCGCGCTCGCGACCCGCACGCTGCTCGCGGTGCCGGGCGCGGAGCCGGAGGTGATGGACCTGCCGTCGATGTCGCGCGTGACCAAGTTGCCGATCGACGTACTGAAGGAGATGTCGCGCTCGACGCCGGTGTTCGCGCCGGGGCTCGACAATCTCGTGAAGATGGGCGCCGTCGACGCCGTGCTCGATCCGGCCCGTGCGCTCGACGCGCAGGTCGGCGAATGGCTCGGCAAGCCGGCCGACCGCGTCGACCGGCGTGCGTCACGCGGCCGGCCGGTTGCCGCCGATGTCGCCCGGCGCGTCGAGGCACTCGCGCGTGCCGCACGCTGAGCTGCCGCTGCGCCGCCACACGCTCGTCACGCTGACGGCGGCGGGGTGGGGCGCGGCATTCGCGCGCGACGCCGCGCTCGCGGCCGATCCGCTCGTGCGCGCGTGGGCCGAACGCGGCTGGCCGCTGATCGTGCGCCGCGCGTCGCCCGACGAGGCCGATGCCGGCCGCGTGCCGCTCGGCCTGCCGCTGCCGCCTTCCGCGGGCAAGCGGCGCATCGCGCTGAACGCGGCCGCTGACGCGCTCGCGACGGTCGGCCCGCTACCGGCGTTGTCCGACGTGCTCGTCGCCGCGCCCGACGCATGGCGCACGGCGTTGCGGGAACTCGATGCGCTCGGCGCGCGTTACGGCGTGCAGGGTCGCGTGTTCGGCAGCCTCGCATGGCAGGCGCTGACGGGCGAGCCCTACCTGGGGGCATCGTCCGATCTCGACATCGTGTTCCCGCTCCCGCATCCCGCATCGCTCGTGCCGCTGCTCGACGGCCTCGCGGCGATCGACGCGCGCGCGTCGATGCGCATCGATGGCGAACTGCTGCGCGACGACGGCGCGGGCGTCAACTGGCGCGAACTGCACGCACGGCGGCCTGAAGTCGCTGTCAAGACCGCGATCACCGTCGAACTGATGCCGGCCGACGCGTTCATCGGAGGTGCGCGATGAGCGCATGGGCTGCCTGCCGCGTACCGGCGCCGTCCGACGCCGAGCGCATCGCCGAACTGGCCGAGCGCAGCCTCGTGCTCGAAATCGAAACCTATCCGAAGCCGGGGCTCGTCAGTCACGTCGACACCGGCAGTCATACCGACATGGATGCCGCGACGTTCGCCCGCAGCGCTGCCGTGCTGCGGCCGTACTTCGCCGAGTTGGCCGATGCGGGCGCACGCGATGCGGACATGGCCGTGCTGCGCAAGATCGGCCTGCGCGCCGAGCACGCGATGCTCGCCGCGACCGGCGGCGTCAATACGCATCGCGGCGCAATCTTCGGGCTCGGGCTGCTGTGTGCGGCTGCCGGTCGGCGCGCGATGCCGGGAGCCATGCCGACGGGGATGACGCTCGGTGCGTTCGTCTCTCGCCGCTGGGGTGCCGATATCCTCGGCGGCCCACGCTTGCCCGACAGCCACGGCGAACGCGCGAGCCGCCGCTACGGCGTCGGCGGTGCGCGTCGCGAGGCGGCCGACGGGTTCGCGACCGTCTATGCGGTCGGGCTGCCCGCGCTGCGCCGCGCGCAGCGCGACCTGCCTGGCGACCGGGAAGCCGCGCGCGTCGATGCGTGCTTCGCGCTGATCGCCGCGCTCGACGATACGAATCTGCTGCACCGGGGCGGGCAGGTCGGCCTCGACTTCGCGCGGGCGACCGCACGCGCGTTCGTGGCACGTGGCGGCGTGCGTGCGCGCGACTGGCGGCTGCGCGCGGCCGCCGCGCATCGTGCGTTCGTGGCGCGGCGGCTCAGCCCGGGCGGCGCGGCCGACCTGCTCGCGATGAGCGTCTTCATCGATGCGCTCGACGTTGACGAGGGCGTGCGATGACGCTGGCCATCCTCTGTTCGGGGCAGGGTGCGCAGCGCGCCGACATGTTCGACCTGACCGGCACCGCGCCGCAGGCCGACGCACTGTTCGCGCACGCCGGCCGGCTCCTCGGCGACGATCCGCGCGCGTGGGTCCGGCAGGCCGGGCCGGATGCGCTGCGCGAGAACCGTGCCGCGCAGATTCTCTGCACGGTCCAGGCGCTCGCCGCCGCCGCGCTGCTCGACGCGCTGTGGCCGCGCCGGCGCTGCGTCGCAGGCTACAGCGTCGGCGAAGTCGCGTCGTGGAGCGTCGCCGGGATGATCGAGCCCCACGCCGCGCTCGACCTGGCCGATGCACGTGCGCGCGCGATGGATGCCGCGAGCGGCGGCGACGAGCGGATGGTGTTCGTCCGCGGCCTGACGCGCGCCCGACTCGCGCGGTTGTGCGAAGGCCGCGACGCGGCGGTCGCGATCGCGAACCCCGGCGACGCGTTCGTGGTCGCGGGGCGGCAGGCCGATGTCGACGCGGTGGCCGACGACGCGTCGCGCGCCGGCGCGCTGCGTGTCGCGCCCGTCTGCGTGCGGATTGCGTCGCACACGCGCCGGCTCGCCGCGGCCGTGCCGGTGTTTCGCGCGTCGCTCGCCGTGGCCGACGTGCGGCGGCCGTTGCCCGGCACGCGCCTCTTTTCGGGGATCGACGGCGCATCGGTACTGGACGTCGACGCCGGCCTCGACAAGCTTGCGCGGCAGATCGCGGAGCCGGTCGAGTGGGCGGCCTGTCTTGCCGCCTGCGTGGAGGCCGGTGCGACCGCGTTCCTCGAGCTCGGTCCCGGCCGCGCGCTGGCCGAGATGGCGGGCGGCGCCTATCCGGCGCTGCCGGCGCGCAGTCTCGCGGATTTCCGTTCCGTCGACGGCATCGAGAGCTGGCTCGCGCGCGTCGCCGCGGGCTGATTGACCCCGTGAAAAACGCGCTGTAACCCGTTCGCCGGGCCCCGGTTTCGCGCTGTGTGTTGCGCCGGCGCAGCAGCATCGCAGCCGGTGCTTGCCACGCGAATTGGCGTCGCTACAATGGCGCCCGCCATGAGACCAGCCGCCTTCCTTCTCGCTGCGCTTTGTTGCGCGGCGAGCGCCCACGCCAGCCAGATTCCGTCCGATGCCGCATCGGTCGGCACATACTTTTCGTATGACAATGCGGCGGCCGACGCGACCGTCGACCTGATCGGGCAGGCACAGCGCCGAGTGCTGCTGGCCGGCTACACGCACGTGCCGCCGGCGGTCGCGAGCGCGCTGCGCGCGGCCCGCGCGCGCGGGGTCGAGGTGCGTGTCGTGCTCTTGCGTTCGCCGCGCGCGGGCAGATACAGCGGCGCGGGCTATCTGAAATCTTCCGGTATCGACGTGGCGATCGATTCGCGGCACGGCGATCCTGCGCCGCGCTTCGTGATCGTCGACGACAGCGTCGCGCTGACCACGCTGTCCGAAGGGGCGGCCGCACATGCGGAAACGGTGAACGTGTTCCAGCGTGCGCCCGAGCTCGCGCAATCCTATGCACAGTCGTTCTGGCGGCTGTACCGGCAGGCCGCCGGCCTCTGACCCTTTCCCTCGGCGCCACGCGCGCCGGTATGACCCTGCTTGCATCGGCGCGGCCGATGAACCATGCTCGTTGACAGGCGCCGGCGCGGGTTTCGCGCATCCGGCGCAACGGCAGGGAGCCGATCGTGTTCGAGTGTTTTGCCGATCGCGCCGATGCCGGCCGCCAGCTGGCCGGTGCATTGCGCGAATACGCGGGGCGGGACGATGTCGTCGTGCTCGCATTGCCGCGCGGCGGTGTGCCCGTCGCCTATCCGGTCGCTTGCGCGCTGCATGCCCCGCTCGACGTGCTGGTCGTGCGCAAGCTCGGCGTGCCGTACGATCCCGAGCTCGCGATGGGCGCGATCGCGACGGGCGGGGCGATTCATCTGCAGCGTTCGGTGCTGCGTTCGATGAAGGTGTCCGACGCACAGCTCGCCGACGTGATCGCGCGCGAGACGGCCGAACTGCATCGGCGTGAAGCGCTGTATCGCGGTGCCGCGCCGCCGCTGCCGGTCGAAGGGCGCATTGCGATCGTCGTCGACGACGGCGTCGCGACCGGCGCGTCGATGCGTGTCGCGCTGCAGGCGTTGCGCGAGCATCACCCGGCGCGGATCATCGCGGCTGCACCGGTCGCGCCGGCGGGGGCGCGGCATGTGTTCGACGATCTGGCCGACGCGTTCGTCACGGTGACGCTGCCGCAGCCGTTCTTCGGGATCAGCCAGTTCTACGCGCGCTTCGAGCAGACGAGTGACGACGAGGTGCGCGCGTTGCTCGATGCGGCGCGGCGCTGATTCGGCATCACGTCCGCCGGATGCGGCGCGGGCGAGGGCGGCGGGCCTCGGCCCATGCGAACACGCGCTGCAGCATCGGATGGACATCCCCGTGCCAGCGCGCCCCTGTAAACAGCCCGTAGTGATCGCAATCGTCGATGTCGATGCGAAAGCGCTCGTCGTCGGCGAGGCCGCTGCACAGGTCGAGCGCCGCGTGCGTCTGGCCGGCGCCCGTGACCTTGTCGCATGCGCCTTCGACGGTCAGCAAGACGATGCCGCGCAAAGCCGCCGGCTCGACGCGCTGGCCGCCCACGTCCCACGTGCCGAGCGCAAGGCTCATGTGCTGGAACACGATGTCGACCGTATCGAGGAAATACTCGGCCGGCATGTCGAGCAGCGCCGTGTATTCGAGCAGCGCGCGCCGCGCACAGGCGAGTCCGGCCATGTCGAAGCGCGACGCGGCCAGCGCGTACCCTTCGATCAGCGACAGGAAGCGCTGCGGGTAGACGAGCGCGATCTCGCCCTGCTGAAGATAGGTGGGAAACACGTGGCGGCCGTGCCCCGCGAAGCCGGGGGGTACGACGTCGATCAGGTGGCGGCGGCACCAGCCGAGCGAATGGGCGGCAGCGGCGGTGCCGAGCGCACTCGGATTCCGGCGCGCGTCGAGCGGGCCGCCGATCAGCGTGAGGCTCGCGGGCGACGGGAGACCGCGCGCCGCCCTGAGCGCGAGCGCGCCGAGCACCGGCACGGTCGCCTGGCACACGGCGACGACATGCAGCGGCCGGTCGTCGTGCGCGAGCCCGTCGACGAAGCCGTCAAGCGTCGCGACGTACTCGTCGAGCCCGAAACGGCCCGCCGCGAGCGGCACGTCGCGTGCATTGCGCCAGTCGGTCACGCACACATCGCCGTCCGCGAGCAGCGTCTCGACGGTTTCCCGCATCATCACGGCCGCGTGCCCGGCAAGCGGCGCGCACAGCAGCACCGTGCGCGGCGCATCCGCGCGCGTGAAGCGCCGCAGGTCGCAGAACGGCGTGCGCGCGACGACGCGCTCGCCGAGCGCCGGCCATCCGATGTCGAAATGCGGGGGCCCGTCCGGCGGCCCGAGCAGCGGCTCGAACAGATCGTCGTAGCACGACGACGCTGCGTGCGGCAGCGTGGCCGCGGGCCATGCGTCGAACGCGTGCCGCGTCGCCGCGCGCCAGGCGCGCATCCATTCCCGCTGCTGCTCGACGAGGGCGTACCACATGGCGAACCTTGGGGCGGAAGGGGGGGAACTTGCATTATGGTCACTGTGGCCGGACATCGTGAGTCCCGCGCGAGGCCGGTTGATGTGCATCAGGTGCATCAGGCGCACGGGCGCGAAGGCCGACCGAGCACGTTCCGTCATTGCGGCAAACGCATTTGCGGGGCCGGCACCCGCCCGTTGCCGGTGGGAACGGGCCCTAGGCGACGCCGAGCGGCGCTGCTACAGTCGTCGCTCCCATTCCCCTCAAGCGGAGCGTTCGCGATGAAGCTGATCGGCATGCTGGATTCCCCGTTCGTGCGTCGGGTCGCCATTTCGGCGAAGCTGCTCGACCTTCCGTTCGAACACGAGTCGCTCTCGGTGTTCCGTCATTTCGAGCAGTTCAGGGTGACCAACCCGGTCGTCAAGGCGCCGACGCTCGTGACCGGCGACGGCGCGACGCTGCTCGATTCGTCACTGATCGTCGACTATCTCGATCACCTGGTTGCGCCCGAGCGGCGCTTGCTGCCCGATACCGCCGATGCACGGCTGCGCGCGCTCGTGCCGGTCGGTTTCGCGCTGGCGGCCGCCGAGAAGACCGTGCAGGTAATCTACGAGCAGGCGCTGCGTCCGGCCGACAAGCAGCATGCGCCGTGGCTGGAGCGCGTGCTGAGCCAGATCGAGGGCGCGTACGGCGCACTGGAGCCGCTCGTCGCGGGCGCGAACGGCTGGTTCGGCGGCGCGCGCCTGCTGCAGTCCGACGTGACGGTCGCGGTCGCATGGCGCTTCACGCAGTTCATGGCGGCCGACTACCCGGTGCTCGCGCGGATCGATCCGGCCCGTTATCCGGCACTGGCCGCGCATTCGGCGCGGGCGGAAACGCTGCCGGCGTTCGTCGAAACACCGCTCGTCTAGGGCCCGTTATTAGCGTGAACAGGCCCCAGGGCGTCGCGGCGACGTGCGGCGGGGCCCCGTGCCGCTGCCCGTCGCCCGCTCGGCCTTGTCGGGCAAGCCGCTGTCGATTGTTCTCGGCGGCTGACAAGTGACTTCGCATTCGCGCGGTTTATCGGGACGCGGCCGATCCCTAGAATCCACTCCATCGAATGACGCCTTGCCTGATGGAGCCGCAGATGAAAGCCCTGATCGAATCGAGCCTGTACCACCCGTCCCTCGTGTTGCCGCTGGCAGCGCTGACGCAGTTGATGGTCGAGCGCGATTTCAATCTCGGTCAGGTCGGGCTGATCGTCGCGGCGCGCGGTGCGCAGGCCGCCGTGTCGCGCTCGCGGGCGCTGATTTTCTGCCGTCAATGCGAAGCGCAGGCATGAGCGCGCAGGCGTCGAATGGATGAAAAAAAGCCCGGCCGGCGCAAGCCGGTCGGGCGGATCGGGTTCGATCAGGCCCCGGCTTCGGCCGGGGCTTTTTCATGGGTGACGCTCAGGCGCGTGCCGGCGACGCGACACTGTAGATATCCGATTCGTCGCCCTCGCGCATCTGGCGCACGAGCTGATGGGCTTCGCGGCGCGACGCGACGGCCGGCGGCGAGCCCTTGAGCGGCTGGCGCGCGGTTTCGGCGAGCGCGATGACCGACACGATGCCGATCACGGCTGCGCCCATCATGTAGTACGCGGGCATCATCAGGTTGTGCGTGACGTCGACCAGCCAGGCGGTCACGAGCGGCGTCGTGCCGCCGAACAGCGACACCGACACGTTGAAGCCGATCGCCAGCGCGCCGTAGCGGATCTCGGTCGGGAACAGCGCCGGCAGCGCCGACGGCATCACGCCGGTAAAGCACGACAGCAGCACGCCGAGGATCAGCAGGCCGCTGAACACCGACACGGTGGTGCCCGCATGGATCAGCATCATCGACGGGATCGACAGCACGAGCAGGCCGACGCAGCCGGCGAGCATCACGGGCTTGCGGCCGACCTTGTCGGACAGGCGGCCGGCGGCGAGCGTCAGCGGCATCATCAGCACCATCACGATCAGCACGAGCACAAGGCTATGCGATTCGTCGAAGTGCAGCGTCGACGACATGAAGCTCGGCAGGTACGACAGCACCATGTAGTCGGTCACGTTGAAGATCAGCACGAGCCCGACGCACAGCAGCAGGGCACGCCAGTTGCGCATCAGCGTTTCGCGGAAGCGCGCCTTCGGCACGGCCTTGTCCTGCGCTTCACGCTCTTCGGCCTGGCGCTTGAACGCGGGCGTTTCCTCGAGCTTCATCCGGATGTAGAGACCGATCAGGCCGAGCGGGCCGGCGATCAGGAACGGCACGCGCCAGCCCCACGACAGCAGCGCTTCCTGCGACAGCGATGCGGTGAGCAGCGCGACGACGCCCGCGCCCATCACGTAACCGATCAGCGTGCCGAACTCGAGGAAGCTGCCCATGAAGCCGCGCCGCTTGTCGGTCGAGAATTCGGCGATGAAGGTGGCGGCGCCCCCGTATTCGCCGCCGGTCGAGAAGCCCTGCACGAGGCGGGCGACGAGCAGCAGCACGGGCGCCATGATGCCGATCGACGCGTAGCTGGGGATCAGGCCGATCGCGAAGGTGCCGACGGCCATCATGATCATCGTGGCGGCGAGCACGCGCTGGCGGCCGATGCGGTCGCCGAGCGGGCCGAACACCATGCCGCCGAGCGGGCGCACGAGGAAGGCAGCGGCGAACGTGCCGAAGGTCGCGAGCAGCTGCGCGGACGGGCTGCTGGACGGGAAGAACACCTTGCCGAGCGTGACGGCGATGTAGCTGTACACGCCGAAGTCGAACCATTCCATCGCATTGCCGATGGCCATGGCGCTGACGGCGCGCTTGAGGAGGCTCTGGTCGACGACGGTGATGTCGTCCGCGACGAGCGGGGCTTCGCCGGACGACGAAGCGGTGGAAGAAGCAGCGGTCGGGCTGACGTGTGTTGCGGTCAAGGTCATGCACTCCTTTGACTGCGCCGAACGGGCGAGCCGTCCGACACGGTTTGCCGGCGAGCGCGGTGTCGGGTGCGACGCGTCGGGGCAGACCTTTAAGCACTTACTGCATGACAGGCGGTAATGGGCCGTAAGGGGCTGCTTCGACGCGGGCCCGATGGGCCGTCGCGACAGTGCGCTCATGAAGAATGGGCCGCGTGATGCAGGCGGCAGATGCCGGTGCGGACGGTGTCCAGCGTTCCGGCAAGCGCCCCGGAGGGGCAGCGAAACGAGAAAAGCGGGCCTGTCGGGCGGGCTTTCCTGTGTGTGCAATTTCGGTCGAAGCGCCGACCCGCAACGCGCGGACGGACTTCTCTCGAAATCGAATAGACAGAGATTGAATGTTGAAACAGGCGACATGATAGCACGATGACGGATGATCGTGCAAATTGCCGGGAAACGCCCGGCTGGCGGGGCATCCGGCGGGGGGCGGCTCGGGTATGATCGGCGGCGCACGGCGGGGCCGTGCGGCCCCGGGTGACGGTGGCCGAATTCACGAGGAACCGGATGACCGAACTGATGAGGATCGCGGCGCTGTTCGCCGCCACCGCGCTGGCCGAAATCGTCGGCTGCTATCTGCCGTGGCTCGTGCTGAAGGAGGGGCGGCCGGCGTGGTTGCTGGTGCCGGCCGCGCTGTCGCTCGCGTTGTTCGCGTGGCTGCTGACGCTCCACCCGAGCGCGGCGGGGCGCACCTATGCGGCGTACGGCGGCGTGTATATCGCGGTGGCGCTGGCCTGGCTGCGGGTGGTCGACGGTGTCGCGCTGACCCGCTGGGACGTGGCCGGGGCGGTGCTCGCGCTCGGCGGAATGGCGGTCATCGCGCTGCAGCCGCGCGCGTGAGCGCGGCGGCGGCGCGTGCCGCCGGCCGCCTGCTTCAAGCCGCTTCGGCGGCGGCTGCGTCGGCGGACGTGCGCCACACGCAGGTGCCCTTGACCGACTTGTCGAGCTCGTCGAGCTGAGCCTGGTGGGCGGCGAGTTCGTCGTCGCTCGCGGCCACCACGGGCAGGTCGAGCGCGGCGAGCGACACGCGCTGGCCGTTGCCCGCACCGCCGTCGGCGCCCACGTCGTCGAGCATGTCGATCACGAGGCTGTCCTGGCCGCGCGTCATCGCGAGATACACCTCGGCGAGCAGCTCCGAGTCGAGCAGTGCGCCGTGGAGCGTACGGTGCGCGTTGCTGATGCCGAAGCGGTCGCACAGCGCGTCGAGCGAGTTGCGCTTGCCCGGGAACATCTGCTTGGCCTGCACCAGCGTGTCGATCACGCCGCCGCAGTGCTCGGTGAACGGCGGCAGGCCGAGCCGCGCGAATTCCGCGTCGAGGAAGCCAAGGTCGAACGGCGCGTTGTGGATGATCAGCTCGGCGTCCTTCACGAAGTCGAGGATCTGGTGGGCGACTTCCGCGAATTTCGGCTTGTCGCTGAGGAATTCGGTCGTGAGCCCGTGCACCGCCAGTGCGCCCGGATCGCTGTCGCGCTCGGGGTTCACGTAGAAGTGCAGGTTGTTGCCGGTGAGCCGCCGGTTCAGCAGCTCGACGCAGCCGATTTCGATGAGGCGGTCGCCCGTGCGGGCGTTCAGGCCGGTGGTTTCGGTATCGAGAATGATCTGGCGCATGTCGGGAAATACGTAGGAAACAGGGGAGCGGCCCGCGTTCAGGCCGTGAGCGATTCGACGCCGCGATTCGCGAGTGCGTCCGCGCGCTCGTTTTCGGGATGGCCCGCGTGACCCTTGACCCAGCGCCACTCGACCTCATGCTGCGCGACGAGCGCGTCGAGCCGCTTCCACAGGTCGGCGTTCTTCACGGGCGTCTTCGCCGCGGTGACCCAGCCTTTCTTCTTCCAGCCGTGGATCCACTCGCTGATGCCTTTCTGCACGTATTGCGAGTCGGTATGCACGATCACCTGGCACGGCCGCTTCAGCGCTTCAAGCGCGGCGATCACGCCCATCAGCTCCATGCGGTTGTTGGTCGTGTTGGGCTCGCCGCCGAACAGCTCCTTCTCCTTGTCGCCGTAGCGCATCAGTGCGCCCCAGCCGCCGGGGCCGGGGTTGCCCTTGCAGGCGCCGTCGGTATAGATGTCGATCGTATCGGTAGTCATGAATGTTCTTGATGAGTGGTCGGGGAGGCCGCCGGCGTCAGGCCCGGTGCGAGCACGGGCTTCTTCATCCGGATCTGGCCGACGAGGCGCATGCCGCGCACGCGCTTGACGGCCGTCACCATGTAGACGGCGCCGAAGATCGGCCACCAGCGGTCGCCGGCGGCTTCCATGAAGCCATAGCGGGCCAGCCACTTGTCGGTGACGAGCGGCGGCCGGTAGCAGCCGAAGCGGCCGCGTTCGAGGTCGAAGCCGAGCAGCTTGATCCAGTCCTTGAGGCGGATGAATGCGATCTGGTCGCGCGTGGCCGGCACGAACGGATGGTTCGCCATGCGCCCGAACGATTGCCGCATGCCCCACAGGCTGAGCGAATTGAAGCCCGTGATCACCAACTGGCCTTCCGGCATCAGCACGCGCTCGGCCTCGCGCAGCAGGCGGTGCGGGTCGGACGTGAATTCGAGCGTGTGCGGCATCACGATCAGGTCGACGCTCTGCGACTCGAACGGCAGGTCGAGCAGGTCGCACCAGGTCGTGCTGCGGCCGTCGGGCGCGTGCTCGGGCGCATGCGCTTCGCGCGCCCACGGATACTGGTAAGGCGCGCTCGCGCCGCTCGCCGGATCGAGCACGAGGCCGCGATACGGCATGCGGTTCTCGCGCAGCGCGTCGAGCTGGGGCAGGCCGAGCTGCAGCGCGTGGAACCCGAAGACGTCGGACACGATCCGGTCGAGCTGCGCCTGTTCCCAGCCCAGCACGTAGCGGCCGGGCGGTGAGTCGGTCCAGGCGGGCCAGTCTATAATTTGACGGTCAGACATAACGATGATTGCGCGCCCATGAACGAGCTGGAATACGTGCCGGTTCCGGCATTCGATGACAACTATATCTGGCTCGTCTCGGACGGCCGCGATGCGATCGCCGTCGATCCGGGTGAAGCCGCGCCGGTACGCCGGGTTCTAGCCGAACGAGGCTGGCGGTTGACCGCTATTTTACTCACGCACCATCACGCCGACCACGTCGGCGGTGTCGCGGCACTGCGCGATAGCCAACCGGACGATGCTCCGCTCGCTGTTTACGGCCCCGCGGCCGAGGCGATCGGCGTGGTTACGCAGCCGCTTTCGGGCGGCGCGCGCGTGACGCTCGAGGCGCCCGCCGCCACGTTCGACGTGCTCGACGTGCCCGGCCATACGCGCGGCCACATCGCCTATTTCCAGGCGGCCGGGCCGGGCAACGCGGCGCCGCACGTGTTCTGCGGCGATACGCTGTTCTCGTGCGGTTGCGGGCGCCTGTTCGAGGGCACGCCCGCGCAGATGCTCGCGTCGCTCGACGCGCTCGCGGCGTTGCCGGGCGACACCCACGTGCATTGCGCACACGAATACACGCTGTCGAACATCCGCTTCGCGCTCGCGTGCGAACCCGGCAATGCGGCGCTCGCCACGTGGCGCGACGACGCGCAGGCGCTGCGCGCGCGCGGCGTGCCGACACTGCCCACTACGATCGCGCATGAGCGTGCCGTTAACCCGTTCATGCGTGCGGACAGCGATGCGATCCGCGCGACGCTCGAGGCCGAACTGCACGAAACGGTGCCGGATCGCCTGACGGCGTTCACGCTGATGCGCGAATGGAAAAACCGGTTCCGATGACGATTTCCGGAGGACTCCAAAGCTCAAGCGGTGTCTGTAAAAATTGCTCCAAATGTAGGATTTCGCTGAGTTTTCGGTGTTTTTATTGACGTGAAGCACGCACTTCCGTAGTATCGCCTGCAATTTCCA
This sequence comes from Burkholderia sp. 4NA327C6, assembly GCF_005502655.1. Lineage (NCBI taxonomy): Bacteria > Pseudomonadati > Pseudomonadota > Betaproteobacteria > Burkholderiales > Burkholderiaceae > Burkholderia > Burkholderia sp. 4NA327C6. Next base: position 171,664 of record NZ_SCNZ01000010.1, read on the forward strand.
GCCGTCGGAAGCAGAGATTTTCATGCGACTTATATTGAGTGCGATGGTGGTTCTGCTGCTCGCCGCTTGTGCGAGCCAGGCCCCTGTCGCCAACAACGCCGCCGATTCTCAGGCGACGTCCACCTACCTCCGTAAATCAGCCACCGCCAAAGAAACTGTCGACGTCGACAAGCAATCCGTCGGCGACCTGACCAGTGCGGACTCCGATCTCTGGGGTCGCATCCGCCGCGGTTTCCAGATGCCCGACCTGCAGACCGACCTCGTCGACATGCAGACCACGTGGTACACGCAGCGCCCGGACTACGTGCAGCGCATGACCGAGCGCTCGCAGAAGTACCTGTACCACATCGTCGAGGAACTCGAGGCGCGTCACATGCCGACCGAGCTCGCGCTGCTGCCGTTCATCGAGTCCGCATACAACCCGCAGGCGCTGTCGGTCGCGAAGGCGGCCGGCATGTGGCAGTTCATGCCCGGCACGGGCCGCACGTACAACCTGAAGCGCAACATGTGGCAGGACGAGCGCCGCGACGTGCTCGCGTCGACGAGCGCCGCGCTCGACTACCTGTCGCGCCTGCATGACATGTTCGGCGACTGGTATCTCGCGCTGGCCGCGTACAACTGGGGCGAGGGCAACGTGCAGCGCGCGATCGCGCGCAACCAGGCGGCCGGCCTGCCGACCGACTACCTGAGCCTGCGGATGCCGAACGAGACGCGCAACTACGTGCCGAAGCTGCAGGCGGTGAAGAACATCATCGCGAATCCGCAGCAGTACGGCCTGGCGCTGCCGGACATCCCGAACCACCCGTATTTCGTGACGGTCACGACATCGCGCGACATCGACGTGGCGGTGGCCGCGAAGCTCGCGAACCTGTCGCTCGACGAATTCCGCTCGCTGAACCCGTCGTTCTCGAAGCCGGTGATCCTCGGCGCGACCGAGCCGCAGATCCTGCTGCCGTTCGACAACGCGTCGGCGTTCGAGAAGAGCCTGAAGGCGTACAACGGCCAGCTTTCGTCGTGGACCACCTATACGGTCAGCGAACGGGCGCGGCCGGCCGCGATCGCCGAGAAGATCGGCGTGGACGCCGATACGCTGATGTCGATCAACAAGATTCCGGCCGGCATGCGCCTGAAGCCGGGCTCGACGATCGTCGTGCCGCGCGGCGATGACGACGACGAGGACATCAGCGCCGACGTCGCCGAAAACGGCGCGCTCGCGATGGAACCCGACGTACCCGACACGCGCAAGATGCTGATCCGCGTGCGCCGCAAGCAGTCGATGGCGGCGATCGCCGTCCGCTACGGCGTGTCGGTCGGCCAGCTCAAGGCGTGGAACCGCACGCACCGCGATCTGGCGATGCCGGGCCAGGCGCTCGTGCTGCACGTGCCGGTCGGCCGTTCGGTACCGGCGGAACCCGGTCCGGAGCGGATCGCGACGTCGGCCGGCGGCGCGCACATCGAGCGCGCGAGCCTGGCGGTGGGCGGCAAGTCGCACGGCGCGAAGCGCGGCGCGGCGAAGCCGGCGGCCAAATCGGCGAAAGCGGCACCGGCCAAGGCCGCCGCGCACAAGGGCAAGAAGAAGTAACGCAGTCGCGATCGCGTCGTGCGGCCGGCCCGGCTCGCGCGATTGCGCTATCATCCGACGAAATGCAGGGAAACGCCGTCACCGAGGTGACGGCGTTTTTGTTTGTGCGCGGCGCGGGGGCGCTGCTTCGAATGTCTTCATATGACAAGGGGAAGTGATGTCGTCGGTGCAGGTGAGGGTGCTCGCGCTGTTTTCGGTCGGGTATTTCGTGTCGTATGTGTTTCGCGGCGTCAATCTCGGCTTCGCGCCGTTCGTCACGAACGAGCTCGGGTTGTCGGCCGCCGATCTCGGCCTGCTCACCAGCCTCTATTTCCTCGGCTTCGCGGGCGCGCAGATCCCGGCCGGCGTGATGCTCGACCACTTCGGCCCGCGCCGCGTGACGGCCGGCATGCTGCTGTTCGCGGCTGCCGGGGCGGCCGTGTTCGGCACCGCACACACCCTCGGCGCGATGATGGTCGGCCGGCTGCTGATCGGTGTTGGCGTCTCGGTGTGTCTCGGCGCGGCGTTCAAGGCGCTCGCGCAGCATTTCCCGGTCGGCCGGCTGCCGCTCGTCAACGGCCTCGTGATGGCCGTGGGCGGCCTCGGCGGCGTGATGGTCGGCTCGCCGCTGACCTGGCTGCTCGGCTGGACGAGCTGGCGCGCGATCTGCTTCGGCCTCGCGGTGCTGACGGTGATCGTCGCCGCGTCGGTCGGGCTGGGCGCGCCGGAAGCGCAGCAGGTGCGCCACCAGGGCGGGCTCGTCAGCCAGTTCAAAGGGACGTGGCACATCCTGAGCAGCCGTGCGTTCTGGAAGATCTCGTCGTTCTCCGTCGTCACGCAGGGCGTGTTCTATGCGATGCAGTCGCTGTGGGTCGGGCCGTACCTGCGCGATGTCGCGGGGTTCGATGCGCCGCATTCCGCACGCCTCGTATCGGTGCTCGGCTTCGCGATGATGGCCGGCTGTGTCGGCTTCGGCGCCGCGGCACGCGTGCTCGAGCGGCGCGGCGTATCGGTGTACGCATTCTGCGGCGTCGGCATGGCGCTGTTCGTCGCGACGCAGGCCGCGATCGTCGCGCGCGTGCCGGTGCCGCCGGCCGTGCTGTGGGCCGCCTACGGGATGTTCGGCGGCGTCGGCATCCTGACCTACGCGGTGATGGCCGGGCATTTTCCCGCTCACCTGATCGGCCGCGCGAACACGACGCTCACGCTCGTGATCTTCCTGCTGATCTTTGCGTTCCAGATCGGTGTCGGCGCGGTGCTGTCGCACTGGCCGGCGGTCGACGGCCGCTATCCGGCCGCTGCGCACTTCACCGCCTGGGGCGTGCTGCTCGCGCTGCAGGTCGTGAGCGCGGTCTGGTACGTCTGGCCCGCGCGCGGCACTGGTCAAGCGCACTGATCCGGCGGTACGCTGGCGGGTAGGGCGGCCGCTTAAACGGGGCCGCAGCGCGTTGTACCGCGTTGCCGGACGCGGCGCGCGCACGATCGGACGGCCATATCAATTGAAGATAGGGCCATTTTCAGGCTATAATTTGAAAGTTTGTGCTGATCAACCTCGCACCCTAGCGCCTACCTCATTCATCCCGTTCATCCGCCGCACGCCGCCTGCCGGGCGATGCCGCGAAGCCTCGTGCGCCACGCGCCGGGTTCGCGTCTCGACAACGCAGGCCGCGTCCAGCAAGCGACCGCGCGCGCCCACGCAGCGCGGCGCTCGCGCGGCCGGGTAAGCAGGTCGGCAGCAGGGTGTTCCCCAAGGAGCCTCCCGTGTTGCCGTCTTTTACTCCCGCCTTGCTTGCACTCGCCGACGGCACGGTCTTTCGTGGTTATTCGATCGGGGCCGAAGGCCACACGATCGGCGAAGTCGTGTTCAATACCGCGATCACCGGCTATCAGGAAATCCTGACTGACCCGAGCTACTCGCGCCAGATCGTCACGCTCACCTATCCGCATATCGGCAACGTCGGCGTCAACGCCGAAGACGTCGAAGCCACGAAAGTCCATGCCGCCGGCCTGATCATCCGTGATCTGCCCTCGCTCGCATCGAACTTCCGCATGGACCGCACGCTTGGCGACTACCTGCGCGACGAAGGCGTCGTCGCGATCGCCGGCATCGACACCCGCAAGCTGACCCGCATCCTGCGCGACAAGGGCGCGCAGAACGGCTGCATCCTGACGGGCTCGGACGACGAAGCGAAGGCAATCGAGCTCGCGCGCTCGTTCCCGGGTCTCGCCGGCATGGATCTCGCGAAGGTCGTGTCGACCACGAAGCCGTTCGAGTGGAAGCAGACCGAATGGCGCCTCGAAGGCGGCTACGGCATGCAGGAAGCGCCGAAGTACCGCGTCGTCGCGTACGATTTCGGCGTCAAGTACAACATCCTGCGCATGCTCGCGGAGCGCGGCTGCCACGTGACGGTGCTGCCGGCGCAGGCGAGCGCGGAAGATGCGCTCGCGCTGAATCCGGACGGCGTGTTCCTGTCGAACGGCCCCGGCGATCCGGAACCGTGCGACTACGCGATCGCGGCCACGAAGCAGTTCATCGAGCGCGGCGTGCCGACCTTCGGCATCTGCCTGGGTCACCAGATCATGGGCCTCGCGGTCGGCGCGAAGACGCTGAAGATGAAGACGGGCCACCACGGCGCGAACCACCCGGTGAAGGATCTCGGCGACGGTCGCGTGGTGATCACGTCGCAGAACCACGGCTTCGCGGTCGATGCGGATTCGCTGCCGGCCAACGCGCGCGTGACGCACGTGTCGCTGTTCGACGGCACGCTGCAGGGCTTCGAGCTGACCGACAAGCCGGCATTCTGCTTCCAGGGCCACCCGGAAGCGTCGCCCGGCCCGCACGACATCGGCTACCTGTTCGACCGTTTCACCGCGCTGATGGACGCGGCGAAGCAGCGCAACGCCTGACGTCAACGACGCAACCGAAGAACGGGAGATTCGCATCATGTTCGGCCACGCACTCGGCATCACGGATATCTGGACCTACGTGTTCGGCGTGATCTTCATCATCCTGCTGCCGGGGCCGAACTCGATGTACGTGCTGTCGCTCGCGGCGCAGCGCGGCGTGAAGGCCGGCTATCGCGCGGCGTGCGGGGTGTTCGTCGGCGACACGGTGCTGATGGTGCTGTCCGCCGCCGGTGTCGCGTCGCTGCTGAAGGCGAACCCGCTGCTGTTCTCCGTCGTCAAGTACGGCGGCGCCGCGTATCTGCTCTACATCGGCACCGGCATGCTGCGCAGCGCGTGGCAGAAGCTGCGCGCGCGCGGCGACGAGCCGGTCGAGGCAGCGCCTGCGGTGGACGGCGAACGGCCGTTCCGCAAGGCGCTGATCGTGAGCCTGCTGAATCCGAAGGCGATCCTGTTCTTCATCTCGTTCTTCATCCAGTTCGTCGACCCGGCATTCCCGCATCCCGCGCTGTCGTTCGTCGTGCTCGGGGCGATCGCGCAATGCGCGAGCTTCCTGTACCTGAGCACGCTGATCTTCGCGGGTGCGCGGCTTGCCGAGCACTTCCGCCGCCGCCGCAAGCTTGCAGCAGGCGCGGCGAGCAGCGTGGGCGGCCTGTTCATCGGATTCTCGGTGAAGCTCGCGCTCGCCACGATGAGCTGAGCGCAGCCGGCCGACCCACGACAACGATTACTTATTGAATTCACAAGCCATGCCAAAACGCACAGACATCAAAAGCATCCTCATCATCGGCGCCGGCCCGATCATCATCGGCCAGGCGTGCGAGTTCGACTATTCGGGCGCGCAGGCTTGCAAGGCGTTGCGTGAGGAGGGCTACAAGGTCGTTCTCGTCAACAGCAACCCGGCGACGATCATGACCGACCCGAACACGGCCGACGTGACCTACATCGAGCCGATCACGTGGGAAGTCGTCGCGCGCATCATCGAGAAGGAGCGCCCGGACGCGATCCTGCCGACGATGGGCGGCCAGACCGCACTGAACTGCGCGCTCGACCTGCACCACCACGGCGTGCTCGAGAAGTTCGGCGTCGAGCTGATCGGCGCGTCGCCGGAAGCGATCGACAAGGCCGAAGACCGCCAGAAGTTCAAGGAAGCGATGACCAAGATCGGTCTAGGTTCCGCGAAGTCGGGCATCGCGCATTCGATGGAAGAAGCGACCCAGGTGCACGCCGAGATCATGGCGCTCACCGGCGGCAGCGGCTACCCGGTCGTGATCCGTCCGTCGTTCACGCTCGGCGGCTCGGGCGGCGGCATCGCCTACAACCGCGAAGAGTTCGAAGAGATCTGCAAGCGCGGCCTGGATCTCTCGCCCACGCGCGAGCTGCTGATCGAAGAATCGCTGCTCGGCTGGAAGGAATACGAGATGGAAGTCGTGCGCGACCGCGCCGACAACTGCATCATCGTCTGTTCGATCGAAAACCTCGACCCGATGGGCGTGCACACCGGCGACTCGATCACGGTCGCGCCGGCGCAGACGCTCACCGACAAGGAATACCAGATCCTGCGTAATGCATCGCTCGCGGTGCTGCGCGAGATCGGCGTCGACACGGGCGGCTCGAACGTGCAGTTCTCGATCAACCCGAAGGACGGCCGCATGGTCGTCATCGAAATGAACCCGCGCGTGTCGCGTTCGTCGGCGCTCGCATCGAAGGCAACGGGCTTCCCGATCGCGAAGGTCGCGGCGAAGCTGGCGGTCGGCTACACGCTCGACGAGCTGAAGAACGAAATCACCGGCGGCCAGACCCCGGCGTCGTTCGAGCCGACGATCGACTACGTCGTCACGAAGATCCCGCGCTTCGCGTTCGAGAAATTCCGCGAAGCCGATTCGCGCCTGACGACGCAGATGAAGTCGGTCGGTGAAGTGATGGCGATCGGCCGCACGTTCCAGGAATCGTTCCAGAAGGCGCTGCGCGGCCTCGAAGTGGGCGTCGACGGTCTCGACGAGAAGTCGACCGACCGCGACGAAATCGCGATCGAGATCCACGAGCCGGGCCCGGACCGCATCTGGTACGTCGGCGACGCGTTCCGGATCGGCATGACGGCCCAGGAAATCTACGCGGAAACCGCGATCGACCCGTGGTTCCTCGAGCAGATCGAGCAGATCATCCTGAAGGAAAAGGCGCTCGGCGGCCGCACGCTCGCGTCGCTCACGTTCGACGAGCTGCGCTACCTGAAGCAGAGCGGCTTCTCCGACCGTCGCCTCGCGAAGCTGCTCGGCGCGAGCCCGGAAGACGTCCGCAAGCGCCGCGTCGAACTCAACGTGCGCCCGGTCTACAAGCGCGTCGACACCTGCGCGGCCGAGTTCGCGACGAAAACCGCGTACATGTACTCGACCTACGAGGAAGAGTGCGAGGCGCAGCCGACCACCAACAAGAAGATCATGGTGCTGGGCGGCGGCCCGAACCGGATCGGCCAGGGTATCGAGTTCGACTACTGCTGCGTGCACGCGGCCCTCGCGATGCGCGAGGACGGTTACGAAACGATCATGGTCAACTGCAACCCGGAAACGGTGTCGACCGACTATGACACGTCCGACCGCCTGTACTTCGAGCCGCTGACGCTCGAAGACGTGCTCGAGATCGTCGACAAGGAAAAGCCGGTCGGCGTGATCGTCCAGTACGGCGGCCAGACGCCGCTGAAGCTCGCGCTCGACCTCGAGGCGCACGGTGTGCCGATCGTCGGCACGTCGCCGGACATGATCGACGCGGCCGAAGACCGCGAGCGCTTCCAGAAGCTGCTGCAGGACCTCGGCCTGCGCCAGCCGCCGAACCGCACCGCGCGTGCCGAAGACGAAGCGCTCGCGCTGGCGGCTGAAATCGGCTACCCGCTGGTCGTGCGCCCGTCGTACGTGCTGGGTGGCCGCGCGATGGAAATCGTCCACGAGCCGCGCGACCTCGAGCGCTACATGCGCGAGGCCGTGAAGGTGTCGAACGATTCGCCGGTGCTGCTCGACCGCTTCCTGAACGACGCGATCGAGTGCGACGTCGACTGCATCTGCGACGGCGAAGCCGTGTTCATCGGCGGCGTGATGGAGCACATCGAACAGGCGGGCGTCCACTCGGGCGACTCGGCATGCTCGCTGCCGCCGTACTCGCTGTCGAAGGAAACCGTGGCCGAGCTGAAGCGCCAGACGGGCGCGATGGCGAAGGCGCTGAACGTGGTCGGCCTGATGAACGTGCAGTTCGCGATCCAGCAGGTGCCGCAGGCGGACGGTTCGAAGCAGGACATCATCTACGTGCTGGAAGTGAACCCGCGCGCATCGCGCACGGTGCCGTACGTGTCGAAGGCGACCAGCCTGCCGCTCGCGAAGATCGCGGCGCGTGCGATGGTCGGCCAGAAGCTCGCGCAGCAGGGCGTGACGAAGGAAGTCGAGCCGCCGTACTTCAGCGTGAAGGAAGCGGTGTTCCCGTTCGTCAAGTTCCCGACCGTCGATCCGGTCCTCGGGCCTGAAATGCGTTCGACCGGCGAAGTGATGGGTGTCGGCCAGACGTTCGGCGAAGCGCTGTTCAAGTCGCAGCTCGCGGCCGGTTCGCGCCTGCCGGAGTCGGGCACGGTGCTGCTGACCGTGATGGACGCGGATAAACCCAAGGCCGTCGAAGTCGCGCGCATGCTGCACGACCTCGGCTACCCGATCGTCGCGACCAAGGGCACGGCCGCCGCGATCGAAGCGGCCGGCGTGCCGGTGAAGGTCGTGAACAAGGTGAAGGACGGCCGTCCGCACATCGTCGACATGATCAAGAACGGCGAAATCGCCCTCGTGTTCACGACGGTCGACGAGACGCGCCAGGCGATCGCCGATTCGCGTTCGATCCGCATGAGCGCGCAGGCGCACAAGGTCACGTACTACACGACGATGTCGGGCGCGCGCGCGGCGGTGGAAGGCTTGCGCTACCTGAAGGATCTGGAAGTCTATGATTTACAAGGTCTTCACGCTCGCCTAAACTAAGCAGTCAGTTACCTGTCGAAGCAACACGTGCCGCGATTAGGCGGTGTTTCCAGTGCATCGGAAGCGCGCTTAATCGCGGTGATTTTTTTTATAGCCGTTTTTAGCGATTGAGCCGTTTATGAGCACCATTCCGTTGACAAAGCGTGGCGCGGAACTCCTGCGCGATGAATTGCAGCGCCTCAAGTCCGTCGAGCGGCCGGCCGTGATCAACGCGATCGCGGAGGCCCGCGCACAGGGCGACCTGTCCGAAAACGCCGAATACGATGCCGCGAAGGAAAAGCAGGGCTTCATCGAGGGTCGTATCGCGGAACTCGAATCGAAGCTGTCGGCCGCGCAGGTCATCGATCCCACCGTGCTCGATGCCGAAGGCCGCGTGGTTTTCGCATCGACCGTCGAACTCGAGGATCTCGAGTCGGGCGACACCGTCAGGTACCAGATCGTCGGTGACGACGAAGCCGATATCGACCACGGCCTGATCTCGGTCAGCTCGCCGATCGCGCGCGCACTGATCGGCAAGTCCGAAGGCGACGTCGCGGCCGTGCAGGCGCCGAGCGGCGTGCGCGAGTACGAAATCATCTCGGTCAGCTACATCTGAAGCGGGGCGACGTGATGCCGCATCGCGTGTTCCGTCTGCTGTCGGCCGTGTGGGTCGGCAGCCTGCTGACGATCGGGTATGCGGTCGCGCCCGTGCTATTCAAGACGCTGGAGCGGATGACGGCCGGTTCGGTCGCCGCCCAGCTGTTCCGTATCGAGGCGATCCTCGGAGTCGTGTGCGGCGTGCTGCTGCTCGCGTTGTCGAACCAGCAGGTGCGGCGCGGCAGCAGCGATTATCGCCGCGTGCGCTGGATCGTCGCCGCGATGGTCGTGTGCGTGCTGGTCGGGTATTTCGCGCTGCAGCCGTTCATGAATGCGCTGCGGGTGGCCGCGATGGACGCGGGCACCGATATCGCGAACTCGCCGTATGCGAGCCGCTTCGGGATGCTGCACGGCGTCTCGAGCGTGTTCTACCTCGTCGAGAGCGTGCTGGGGCTGATGCTGATCTGGCGTCTGCCGGCGCGCGACGCCTGACGCGAATGCCGCGCAGGCCCGGTCGATGCCGGGCCCGCGGGCAGGGCGGCGGTACGGCGTAGCCGTGCCGCCACGATGCTTACTTGTCCTGGAACGGACGCTTCGTGCTGGCCTGGCGCTTCTTGGCGCGCTTCACGTTACCGCCTGCCGTCACGCGCTCGTTGCCGCGCACCGTGACCTTGACCGGCCGCGGGCGACGCACGGGGCTCGCGTTCGGCGACACCTTGACGACCTTGACGGTGCGCGGAGCACGGCCTTTCTTGTCGTCGACGGCTTCGGCCGCGCTGGGTACGGTGCCGGCACGACGGCCGCGGGACGGGGCCGCTGCGGCGGCTTCGGGCTTCCAGATCACCAGCAACTTGCCGATGTGCTGGATCGGCGCCGCGCTCAGGCGGTCGCAGATCTCGTCGTAGATCGCGATGCGCTCGTCGCGCTCGTCGCCGAACACGCGGATCTTGATCAGCTGGTGCGCGTCGAGGTGCACCTTGATTTCCTTCAGCACGGCGTCGGTCAGCCCTTCGGCCCCGATCAGCACGACGGGCTTGAGCGCATGGGCCTGGGAGCGCAGCGCGGAGCGCTCGGCGGGAGAAAGCGAAAGGGCGGGCATGGAAATGTCGAAATCTAAATAAGGGCGCGCTGACTGAATAGCGATCGCGGGAAGTTACCGCGTCAGCCGTGCGCCGAAACCACGTAAAATCGCGGCTTGGGCCTGAAAAGGGGCCGCAGCCGCGCGAAGAAGACGCGTATTATCCGCTAAAAGCGCGGCTTCACGAAGCAATGGGCAGCAATCTCTCTCTCGAATGGCAAAAAACCGCTTCAACCAGCACTGGCTGCACGACCACATCAACGATCCCTACGTCAAAATGGCGCAGCGGGAGGGCTATCGCGCGCGCGCCGCGTACAAGCTGAAGGAAATCGACGAGCAGGACAAGCTGATCCGTCCGGGCCAGGTGATCGTCGACCTCGGCGCGACGCCGGGCAGCTGGAGCCAGTATGCCCGCAACAAGCTCGCGCAGGGCAAGAAGCGTGACGCGGAGCGCGAAGGCGGTATCGACGGCACGATCGTGGCGCTCGACATCCTGCCGATGGAGCCGATCGCCGACGTCCACTTCCTGCAGGGCGACTTCCGCGAGGACGGAGTCCTTCACCAGCTCGAAGAAGTGCTCGAAGGGCGCGAGGTCGACCTTGTTATTTCCGACATGGCCCCCAACCTCTCTGGCGTGGCCTCGGCAGACGCGGCGCGCATCGAGCATCTCTGCGATCTGGCGCTCGAATTCGCGCAGAATCATCTGAAGCCGGACGGTGCGCTGCTCGTGAAATGCTTTCACGGCAGCGGCTACAGCCAGATCGTCGAGAAATTCAAACAGCAGTTTAAGACCGTCGCGCCGCGCAAGCCGAAGGCGTCCCGCGACAAATCGTCCGAAACGTTCATTTTGGGTCGGCATCTGAAACGTCCGCGCTGATGCGCAACGAGGTGCCGCAAACGGGCTCCGGCCCTTGCCAGACAAGCGAAGCGCTATCGCGACGGTTGTCAATGCTTATGGCGAGGGTGGTCGGACTGGATTAGAATGACCGAGGGGCGCCGCAAGGAAAATGTAGGCGCTCGTCTACGAGTGAAGGAGTGGTGCTTTGAACAACAATATGTTTTCGAAGGCAGCGGTGTGGCTGGTGATCGCACTGGTGCTGTTTACGGTGTTCAAGCAGTTCGACAAGCCCCGCGTCCAGGAAGGCGTGTCCTATTCGCAGTTCATGGACGACGCCAAGAACGGCAAGGTCAAGAACGTCATCGTTCAGGGGCGCAACCTCACCGTCACTCCGGCTGATGGCCAGAAATACCAGATCGTGTCGCCCGGCGACATCTGGATGGTTGGCGATCTGATGAAGTACGGCGTGCAGGTCAGCGGCAAGGCCGACGATGAGCCGAATGCGCTGATGTCCGCGCTGTACTACCTCGGGCCGACGATCCTGATCATCGTGTTCTGGTTCTACATGATGAGGCAGATGCAGGGGGGCGGCAAAGGCGGCGCATTCTCGTTCGGGAAATCGCGCGCGCGGCTGATCGACGAGAACAACAACGCGGTCAACTTCTCCGACGTCGCGGGCTGCGACGAAGCGAAGGAAGAAGTGTCCGAGCTCGTCGACTTCCTGCGCGATCCGCAGAAATTCCAGAAGCTGGGCGGTCGCATTCCGCGCGGCGTGCTGCTCGTCGGCCCCCCGGGTACCGGCAAGACGCTGCTGGCCCGCGCGATCGCGGGTGAAGCGAAGGTGCCGTTCTTCAGCATCTCCGGTTCGGACTTCGTCGAAATGTTCGTCGGTGTCGGCGCGGCTCGTGTGCGCGACATGTTCGAGCAGGCGAAGAAGCACGCACCGTGTATCGTGTTCATCGACGAAATCGACGCGGTCGGCCGTCATCGCGGCGCCGGCATGGGCGGCGGCAACGACGAACGCGAACAGACGCTGAACCAGATGCTCGTCGAGATGGACGGCTTCGAGGCGAACTCGGGCGTGATCGTGATCGCCGCAACCAACCGTTCGGACGTGCTCGACAAGGCGCTGCTGCGTCCGGGCCGTTTCGACCGCCAGGTCTACGTCGGCCTGCCGGACATCCGCGGCCGCGAACAGATCATGCGCGTGCACCTGCGCAAGGTACCGATCGCGAACGACGTCGATGCGGCAGTCATCGCACGCGGCACGCCGGGCTTCTCGGGCGCCGATCTCGCGAACCTCGTGAACGAGGCGGCGCTGTTCGCCGCACGTCGCGGCAAGCGCATCGTCGAGATGCAGGATTTCGAAGACGCGAAGGACAAGATCTTCATGGGTCCGGAGCGCAAGTCGGCCGTGATTCGCGAAGAAGCGAAGCGTGCGACCGCTTATCACGAGTCGGGCCACGCGGTGATCGCGAAGCTGCTGCCGAAGGCCGACCCGGTGCACAAGGTCACGATCATCCCGCGCGGTCGCGCACTGGGTGTCACGTGGCAGCTGCCGGAGCATGACAACGAAACGTACTCGAAGGACTACCTGATGGACCGCCTTGCGATCCTGTTCGGTGGCCGGGTGGCGGAAGAGCTGTTCATGAACCTCGTCAGCACCGGTGCATCGGACGACTTCAACAAGGCAACGCAGACGGCACGTGCGATGGTGGCCCGTTTCGGCATGACCGACGCGCTCGGGCCGATGGTCTACGTCGACGACGAGAACGATGCATCGCCGTTCGGCCGCGGCTTTACGCGCACGATCTCGGAAGCGACGCAGCAGAAGGTCGATTCGGAAATCCGCCGCGTGCTCGACGAACAGTACGGCCTTGCGCGCCGCCTGCTCGAAGAGAACCGCGACAAGGTCGAAGCGATGACCGCCGCGCTGATGGAGTGGGAGACGATCGATGCCGATCAGATCAACGACATCATGGAAGGGCGTCCGCCGCGCTCCCCGAAGAGCTCGCCGGCTGTCGGCGGCGATTCGTCGGGTGGCGGCAGCAGCGCCGAGGTGAAGCCTGCCAACGCGCCGGCGCCTGCTTCGCCGGCGGCATAATCCCGTTCTAGCGCTTTAGCGCCGTTCACGGGCTGGTGTGGCTTCACACCGGCCCGTTTTGCATTCATTCACGCCAGTTGCTCGTGTCCGATTCCGCTGTTTCCCCATTCATTCCCGCGCCACTCCAGTGCGGCCGCGTCGAACTGACGTTCGAACGCCCGCTCGTGATGGGCATTCTCAACGCCACGCCTGATTCGTTCTCCGACGGCGGCCGCTTCCTCGCGCGCGACGATGCGCTGCGCCAGGCCGAGCGGATGATTGCCGAAGGCGTCGACCTTCTCGATATCGGCGGCGAATCGACGCGCCCCGGCGCGCCGCCCGTGCCGCTCGACGAGGAACTCGCGCGCGTGATTCCGCTCGTCGAAGCGCTGCGGCCGCTGAACGTGCCGCTGTCGATCGATACCTACAAGCCGGCCGTGATGCGTGCGGCGCTGGCCGCAGGCGCCGACCTGATCAATGACATCTGGGGGTTCCGCCAGCCGGGCGCGATCGACGCGGTGCGCGACGGCAACTGCGGATTGTGTGCGATGCACATGCTTGGTGAGCCACAGACGATGCAGGTCGGCGAACCCGATTACGGCGACGTCGTGACCGACGTGCGCGATTTTCTCGCCGAGCGCGCGCAGGCGCTGCGCGATGCGGGGGTTGCGCCGGAGCGGATCTGCGTCGATCCCGGTTTCGGATTCGGCAAGGCGGTTGTCGACGACAACTATGCGCTGCTGGCCGCGTTGCCCGACACGGCACCCGTGCGGCCCGACGGCCGCGCGTATCCGATCCTCGCGGGCATGTCGCGCAAGTCGATGCTCGGCGCGGTGATCGGCGGCAAGCCGCCGATGGAGCGCGTCGCGGCGAGCGTGGCGGCCGCAGTGTGCGCGGTCGAGCGCGGGGCGGCGATCGTGCGCGTGCATGACGTCGCGGCGACGGTCGACGCGCTGAAAATCTGGAATGCCGTGCGCGAAGCCGCGCGGCAACGATAAGTTAGAAGACGAAGGAGGAAGAATCACCATGGGACGTCGATATTTCGGCACGGACGGCATTCGCGGCACGGTGGGCGAGGCACCCATCACGCCGGATTTCGTGTTGCGTCTCGGCTATGCGGCCGGCAAGGTACTGGCAGGCTCGGCCGATGTCGCGGCAGGTTCGCGTCCGACCGTGCTGATCGGCAAGGACACGCGCGTGTCGGGCTACATGCTCGAAGCCGCGCTCGAGGCCGGATTCTCGGCGGCGGGCGTCGACGTGATGCTGGCCGGCCCGATGCCGACGCCGGGCGTCGCGTACCTGACGCGCGCGCTGCGCCTGTCGGCGGGCGTCGTGATCAGCGCATCGCACAACCCGTATCACGACAACGGGATCAAGTTTTTCTCCGCCGACGGCAACAAGCTGCCGGACGACACCGAAGCCGCGATCGAAGCGTGGCTCGACAAGCCGCTCGATTGCGCGCCGTCCGACGGTCTCGGCAAGGCGCGCCGCCTTGACGACGCAGCCGGCCGCTACATCGAGTTCTGCAAGAGCACGTTCCCGGTCGCGTTCAACCTGCGCGGGCTGAAGCTCGTGATCGATTGCGCGCACGGCGCCGCGTACCAGATCGCGCCGCACGTGTTCCACGAACTCGGCGCGGACGTGATCCCGATCGGTGTCGCGCCGAACGGCTTCAACATCAACGACGGTGTCGGTGCGACCGCGCCGGACGCGCTGGTGCGCGCGGTGCGTGCGAACCACGCCGATCTCGGCATTGCGCTCGACGGCGATGCGGACCGCCTGCAAGTGGTCGACGCGACCGGTCGCCTGTACAACGGCGACGAGCTGCTCTACGTGCTCGTGAAGGACCGGATCGCGACCGACGGCAACGTCGAAGGCGCGGTCGGCACGCTGATGACGAACCTCGCGGTCGAAGTCGCGCTGCAGCGCGAGGGCGTGAAGTTCGTCCGCGCGGCGGTCGGCGATCGCTACGTGCTCGAGCAGTTGCGCGAGCACGGCTGGCAGCTCGGCGCGGAAGGCTCGGGCCACATCCTGTCGCTCGACCGCCACTCGACCGGCGACGGCATCGTGTCGGCGCTGCTCGTGCTGGCCGCGTTGAAGCGCAGCGGCAAGACCCTCGCGCAGATGCTCGACGGCGTCACGCTGTTCCCGCAGAAGCTGATCAACGTGCGGATGAAGCCGGGCGCCGACTGGAAGGGCAGCACGTCGATTCGCGCCGCGATCGACGCAGCCGAGGCCGCGCTCGCCGGCAGCGGCCGCGTGCTGATCCGCGCATCGGGCACGGAGCCCGTGCTGCGCGTGATGGTCGAAGCACAGCAGGCCGCCGACGCGGTCCGCCATGCGGAGACGATCGCCGACGCTGTGCGCGCGGCCACGACCTGACGCTGGGCCCGGCGCGTCAGGTCAAGCACCTGCGCGCCGGTGTTCCGGTGAACCCGCACACGGCGCCTTCGGGGCGCCGTGATTTCGTCAGACGCAAAGGTTTGCGATACCTATAAGGAAGGGCGCGTCGCCAGCGCAATCCCGGGTCGGAAAATCGTCAGACCCTGATAACGGTGCAGCCACAAACGAGGCTTTCCGTGGCGCGGATACAGCGCTACGATCCGCTCGCACCGATTTAAAACGGGAAGTCTCCCGTTCCTTCCAGGCAGGCAATTCTTGCCGCCATCGCGGTTCCGGCAGCGTCCGCGCGCCGCACGCGCCGCACGCGCCGCACCCGATACTCCCTTTCAACCAGTCATGTTACTGTCACGCCAGTTTCATCGATTGTCACATTACCGTCATGAGGAGCCCCTAACCTTCGCGGTGCCGTAGTCATCCGCTCACACACTGGAGGTCTCATGAAATTGATGCAAACCGCGATTGCCGGCCTGGCTGGCGCGCTTTTCGCCGTCGCCGCCCACGCTGCCGACATCACGGGCGCAGGCAGCACGTTCGCGATGCCGATCTATACGAAATGGGCTGCTGACTACCAGCAGACCGGCGGCGCGAAGGTCAACTACCAAGGTATCGGCTCGTCGGGCGGCCTGAAGCAGATCGTCGCGAAGACGGTCGACTTTGCCGGTTCGGACGCTCCGCTGAAGGATGACGAGCTCGCGAAGGAAGGCCTGTTCCAGTTCCCGACGGTGGTCGGCGGCGTGGTGCCGGTCATCAACGTGCCGGGCGTGAAGCCGGGTGAGCTGACGCTGTCGGGCCCGGTGCTCGGCGACATCTACCTCGGCAAGATCAAGAAGTGGAACGACCCGGCGATCGCCGCGCTGAACCCGAAGGTCAAGCTGCCGGACACGGACATCGCCGTGGTTCGCCGCGCTGACGGCTCGGGCACGAGCTTCATCTGGACGAACTACCTGTCGAAGGTCAACGACGAGTGGAAGTCGAAGGTCGGCGAAGGCACGACGGTCAACTGGCCGACGGGCACGGGCGGCAAGGGCAACGACGGCGTCGCAGCCTTCGTGCAGCGCCTGCCGGGCGCGGTCGGCTACGTCGAATGGGCGTACGCGAAGAAGAACAACATGGTCTACACGGCCCTGAAGAACTCGACGGGCACGGTGGTCGAGCCGAAGACGGAAACGTTCAAGGCCGCTGCGGCCGGCGCGAACTGGTCGAAGTCGTTCTACCAGATCCTGACGAACCAGCCGGGCAAGGAAGCATGGCCGGTCGTCGGCGCGACGTTCGTGCTGCTGCACGCGAAGCAGGACAAGCCGGAGCAGGGCGTGGAAACGCTGAAGTTCTTCAGCTGGGCGTTCAAGAACGGCGAGAAGGCTGCTGACAGCCTCGACTACATCTCGCTGCCGCCGGCAGTCGAAGCGGAAATCCGCAAGCAGTGGAAGATCAAGGTGACGGACGCTTCGGGCAAGCCGGTCGCCGCGGAGTAAGCATTGCAGCGGTTCGCTGCCCGGCCGTGCCGGTCGGGCAGTGCGTGCGGTAAAGCCGGGCGTTACGGCGCCCGGCAATCAAAAGCAGGCACCCATGTCTGATATTTCCTATACGTCCTCACGGTCCGCCGACGTTGCGCAGCAACGCGCGCCGAGCCGCCTCGGGGATGTCGTATTCGGCGGTCTTGCACGGCTTGCCGCCATCGTGACCCTGCTGCTGCTCGGCGGGATCATCGTTTCCCTGATCATCGCGTCGCTGCCGACCATCCAGAAGTTCGGCCTCGGCTTCCTGTGGCAATCCGAGTGGGATCCCAACTCGGACATCTACGGCGCGCTCGTGCCGATCTACGGCACGATCGTGACGTCGGTCATCGCGCTCGTCATCGCCGTGCCGGTCAGCTTCGGCATCGCGCTGTTCCTCACCGAGCTGTCGCCCGTGTGGCTGCGCCGCCCGCTCGGCATCGCAATCGAGCTGCTCGCCGCGATTCCGTCGATCGTGTACGGCATGTGGGGCCTGCTCGTGTTTGCCCCGATCTTCGCGGAGTACTTCCAGAAGCCGATCGGCCGCCTGTTCAAGGACGTGTGGGTCATTGGCCCGCTGACGTCCGGCGCACCGATCGGGATCGGCATCCTCGCGGCCGGCGTGATCCTCGCGATCATGATCATCCCGTACATCGCATCGGTGATGCGTGACGTGTTCGAAGTCACACCCGTGCTGCTGAAGGAATCGGCGTACGGCATCGGCTGCACGACCTGGGAAGTGATGTGGAAGGTCGTGCTGCCTTACACGAAGACGGGCGTGATCGGCGGCGTGATGCTCGGCCTCGGCCGCGCGCTCGGCGAGACGATGGCCGTGACCTTCGTGATCGGCAACACGAACCTGCTCGACAGCGTGTCGCTGTTCGCACCGGGCAACAGCATCACGTCGGCGCTGGCGAACGAATTCGCGGAAGCGCAACCGGGCCTGCATACGTCCGCGCTGATGGAACTGGGCCTGATCCTGTTCGTGATCACGTTCATCGTGCTGTCCATCTCCAAACTGCTGCTGCTTCGTCTCGAGAAGGGAGAGGGCAAGAAATGAGCGAGCCCATCATGAATTTCCCGGGTCCGGACGGCGCCGTGCTCGACGCGATGCGCAACCGCCTGCAGCGCAAGCGCAAGGCCATCAACGCGATCGCGCTCACCGCGTCGCTCGCCGCGATGGCATTCGGCCTGCTGTGGCTCGTGTGGATTCTCTACACGACGGTGCACCTCGGCGTCGGCGGCCTGTCGCTGCAACTGTTCACCGAATCGACGCCGGCGCCGAACACGGAAGGCGGCGGTCTCGCGAACGCGATCGTCGGCAGCCTGCTGCTGTGCGGCTTCGGCACGCTGGTCGGCACGCCGATCGGCATCCTCGCGGGCGTCTATCTCGCCGAATACGGCCAGAAGAACCTGCTGGCGAGCACGATCCGCTTCATCAACGACATCCTGCTGTCCGCGCCGTCGATCGTGATCGGCCTGTTCGTGTACGCGATCGTCGTTGCGAAGTCGGGGCGCTTCTCGGGCTGGGCCGGCGTGATCGCGCTCGCGCTGCTGCAGATTCCGATCGTGATCCGCACGACCGAGAACATGCTGAAGCTCGTGCCGAACGCACTGCGTGAAGCGGCCTTCGCGCTCGGCACGCCGAAGTGGCGCATGGTGCTGAAGATCACGCTGCGCGCGTCGGTCGGCGGGATCATCACGGGCGTGCTGCTCGCCGTCGCGCGGATCGCCGGCGAAACGGCGCCGCTGCTGTTCACCGCGCTGTCGAACCAGTTCTTCTCGTGGGACATGAGCCAGCCGATGGCGAACCTGCCCGTCACGATCTACAAGTTCGCGATGAGCCCGTTCGCGGAATGGCAGTCGCTCGCATGGGCGGGCGTGTTCCTGATTACGCTCGGGGTGCTCGGACTCAACATCCTGGCGCGCTCGATCTTCTCGAAAAAGTAACGGCGGAGCAATCCGATGAATATGGCAGAAAGCCACCTGAATCCGGTCGAACGCACTGCAGCGCCGGCCGGCACGCAAGAAGCGGCGCACGGCCGTCCGCTCGAGCCGCTGAACGCGAAGATCGAGGTCAACAACCTCAACTTCTTCTACAACAAGTTCCATGCGCTGAAGAACATCAACCTGAGCATTCCCGAAGGGAAGGTGACGGCGTTCATCGGCCCGTCGGGCTGCGGCAAGTCGACGCTGCTGCGCACGTTCAACAAGATGTTCGCGCTCTATCCGGAGCAGCGCGCCGAAGGCGAAATCCTGATGGACGGCGAGAACCTGCTGACGACGAAGCGCGACATCTCGCTGCTGCGCGCGCGGATCGGCATGGTGTTCCAGAAGCCGACCCCGTTCCCGATGTCGATCTACGACAACATCGCATTCGGCGTGAAGATGTTCGAGAAGCTTACGCGCTCGGAAATGGACGATCGCGTCGAGTGGGCGCTCACGAAGGCCGCGCTGTGGAACGAAGTGAAGGACAAGCTGAACCAGAGCGGCTACGGCCTGTCGGGCGGCCAGCAGCAGCGTCTGTGCATCGCGCGCGGCATCGCGATCCGTCCGGAAGTGCTGCTGCTCGATGAACCGTGCTCGGCGCTCGACCCGATCTCGACGGGCCGCATCGAAGAGCTGATCGCGGAGCTGAAGAGCGACTACACGGTCGTGATCGTCACGCACAACATGCAGCAGGCCGCACGCTGCTCGGATTTCACGGCCTACATGTACCTGGGCGAGCTGATCGAATTCGGCGAGACCGAAAAGATCTTCATCAAGCCGGTGCGCAAGGAAACGGAAGACTACATCACCGGCCGCTTCGGCTGATGACGGAGAACAACAGCCATGTCGGATAAACATCTGTCGAGCCAGTTCGACGCCGATCTCAACGCGGTGTCGTCGAAAGTGCTGGAAATGGGCGGGCTCGTCGAGTCGCAGATCGTCGGCGCGATGCACGCGCTGAACGAATTCGATCGCGATGCGGCCGAGAAGGTCATCACGGCCGAGGAAACGCTGAACGCGATGGAAGTCGACATCGACCAGGAGTGCGGCAACATCATCGCGCGGAGACAGCCTGCCGCGCGTGACCTGCGCCTTTTGATGTCGATTTCGAAAACGATTACGAACCTCGAGCGCGCCGGCGACGAGGCCGAGAAGATCGCGAAGCGCGTACGCCGCCTGGTCGACGAGCCCGCTGCGCGCACGGTCAACATCGCCGAGATCAAGGTGTCGGGCGAGATGGCCGTGACGATCCTGCGCCGCGCGCTCGACGCGTTTGCGCGTCTCGATACGGTGGCCGCCGCGCAGATCGTCAAGGACGACAAGGAAATCGACCAGGAATTCCGCGCGTTCGTGCGCAAGCTCGTGTCGTACATGCAGGAAGATCCGCGCACGATCTCGGTCGGCCTCGAGTACCTGTTCATCGCGAAGGCGATCGAGCGGATCGGCGACCACGCGAAGAACATCGCCGAATTCATCATCTACATCGTGAAGGGCACCGACGTGCGGCACCAGCCGCGCGACACGCTCGATCGCGAAGCCAACAGTTAATCGACTCCGTAAGGAAGAACAGAGGTGCCGATGCCCAGCAACATTCTCGTCGTTGAAGATGAGCCCGCGATTTCCGAACTGATCTCGGTGAATCTCCAGCACGCCGGTCACTGCCCGAT
The DNA here is from genome assembly GCF_005502655.1 of Burkholderia sp. 4NA327C6. Classification (NCBI taxonomy): domain Bacteria; kingdom Pseudomonadati; phylum Pseudomonadota; class Betaproteobacteria; order Burkholderiales; family Burkholderiaceae; genus Burkholderia; species Burkholderia sp. 4NA327C6. Next base: position 192,260 of record NZ_SCNZ01000010.1, read on the forward strand.
TCGGGCGTACAACGCCGAACAGGCGCAGAACCTGATCAGCGACGTGCTGCCCGATCTCGTACTGCTCGACTGGATGCTGCCGGGCAAGTCCGGTATCGCGTTCGCGCGCGACCTGCGCAACAACGAACGGACCAAGCACATCCCGATCATCATGCTGACTGCCCGCGGTGACGAGCAGGACAAGGTGCTCGGCCTCGAAATCGGCGCGGACGACTACGTGACGAAGCCGTTCTCGCCGAAGGAACTGATGGCGCGGATCAAGGCCGTGCTGCGCCGTCGCGCACCGCAGCTGACCGAGGACGTCGTGTCGATCAACGGGCTGCGCCTCGACCCGGCCACGCATCGCGTCGCCGCGCATGCGGAAGGCAGCGAGATCAAGCTCGATCTCGGTCCGACCGAGTTCCGCCTGCTGCATTTCTTCATGACGCATCCGGAACGCGTGCACAGCCGCACGCAACTGCTCGACCAGGTGTGGGGCGATCATGTATTCGTCGAGGAGCGTACCGTCGACGTGCACATCAAACGATTGCGTGCGGCCTTGAAACCGGCCGGCTGCGATGCGATGATCGAGACCGTGCGCGGCAGCGGCTACCGGCTCGCCAAGCACGCGTAACGTATCCACGCATGCCGTGTGCCACGGCATGCCGTTCATTCTTTCGGGCGCTGAATCATGAACATCATCTGGGCGCGCTTTCTGGTGTCGCTCGTGCTGCTCGTGCTGATCGGCGTATTGGTCGGCGTCTTCGCCGGCCCGACCGCGGGCCTCGTGTTCGTGGTCGTGATGCTGGTCGCGCAGGGCTTTTTCAGTACCTTTCATACGCAGCGTCTGTGGCGTTTGCTCGATGCACCGGTCTATGGCGAGGTGCCGAGCGCGCCGGGCATCTGGGGTGAGATCTACTATCGCCTGCACAAGCTCGCGAAGCAGTGGCACGCACAGGTGCGTCAGGTCGAGCAGCAGCATTCGCGCTTCATCCAGGCGATCCAGGCGTCGCCGAACGGTGTCGCGATGCTCGACGACCACGACCAGATCGAGTGGTGCAACGCGATCGCCGAGGTCCATTTCGGCCTCGACGCGAAGCGCGACCTGCGCCAGCACATCACCAACCTGGTTCGCCATCCCGAGTTCGTCCGCTACCTGAATGCGCAGCATTACGAAGAGACGCTCGTGATGCGCGGCATGGGCGATTCGCGGCAGAACGTGCTGGAAGTGCAGGTGTTTCCGTACGGCGAGAATCGCAAGCTGCTGCTGACGCAGGACATCACCGAGCTCGAGCGGACCGATGCGATGCGGCGCGACTTCGTCGCGAACGTGTCGCACGAATTGAAGACGCCGCTCACCGTGCTGTCGGGGTTCCTCGAGACGATGCGCGAGCTGCCGCTGAACGAGGAAGACCGCGCGCGCTATCTCGAGATGATGGAGCAGCAGGCCTCGCGGATGCGGCACATCGTGACCGACCTGCTGGTGCTCGCGAAGCTGGAGGGCGAGAGCAAGCCGCCGCTCGATCGCGCGATCGACATGCGTGCCGTGTTCGACCATCTGAAGGAAGACGCGCAGACGTTGTCGAACGGGCATCACGACATCGCGTTCTCGATCGACGAGACGCTCGGCGTCACCGGCGCGCAGACGGAGCTGTTCAGCGCGTTCGCGAATCTCGTCACGAACGCGATCCGCTATACGCCGGAAGGCGGCAAGATCGTCGTGACCTGGCGGCGTGAGGGCGCGCAGGGCGTGCTTTCCGTCACGGACAGCGGCTTCGGGATTCCGGCCGCCGACCTGCCGCGGCTCACCGAGCGCTTCTACCGCGTCGACCGCAGCCGTTCGCGCGACACCGGCGGCACGGGGCTCGGCCTTGCGATCGTCAAGCACGTGCTGCAGCGTCACGACGCGCACCTGTACGTGCAGAGCGAGGAAGGGCGTGGCAGCACGTTCACCGCGCGCTTCCCGGGCTCGCGCATCATCGCGATCCGGCCGGCCGCTTACGAGGCATGATCGCGTAACGGCATCCGTCGCTCGTTCGGCAAGCGGCGGCATGCCGGGGTCGAAAAAAACGCAGCCAGCCGGCTGCGTTTTTTATTTGGAGCGACGCGGCGCGCGACTTGCGCCGCGCGGCCGGTTCAGGAGCAGAACTTCGCGAGCAACCCGAGTTGCGCGTTGCGGATCGTCTTGCCGGCGCGGCGCCGGCGGTAGTGGCCGTCGCTTTGCATCTGCCACGCCGACTGGTTGTCGCCGAGGCACACCGACAGGCCTTCTGCGATCACGCGCCGCTTCAGCTTGCGATCGCGGATCGGGAACGCGACTTCGACGCGGCGGAACAGGTTGCGGTCCATCCAGTCTGCGCTCGACAGATAGACGTCCTCGGTGCCGTTCGCGTGGAAATAGTAGATCCGGTGGTGCTCGAGGAAGCGGCCGACGATCGAGCGCACTGTGATGTTTTCCGACAGCCCCGGCACGCCGGGCTTCAGCGCGCAGACACCGCGCACGATCAGGTCGATCTTGACGCCGGCCTGCGACGCTTCGTACAGCGCCGCGATCACCGTCGGCTCCAGCAGCGCGTTCATCTTCGCGACGACGCGTGCGCGCTTGCCGGCGCGTGCATTGTCGATCTCTGCGCGGATCGAGTCGATGATGCGCGGATGCAGCGTGAACGGCGACTGCCACAGCTCGTGCAGCGTGAGTTCGCCGCCGATGCCGGTCAGTTGCTGGAACACGTGATGGACGTCCTCGCAGATCTTCTGGTCGGCCGTCATCAGCCCGAAGTCGGTGTAGAGGCGTGCCGTGCGCGGGTGGTAGTTGCCGGTGCCGAGGTGCACGTAGCGGCGTAGCGACGCCTTGCCGGCCTGCACGACGCGTCGCACGATCAGCATCATCTTCGCGTGGCACTTGTGGCCCACCACGCCGTACACGACATGCGCGCCGACGGCTTCGAGCTGCGACGCCCAGTTGATGTTGGTTTCCTCGTCGAAGCGCGCGAGCAGCTCGACGACGACGGTCACTTCCTTGCCGTTGCGCGCGGCTTCCATCAGCGCATCCATCAGCGGCGAATCGGTGCCGGTGCGGTAGATGGTCTGCTTGATCGCGACGACGCTCGGATCCCTCGCGGCCTGCTGCAGCAGTTCGAGCACCGGCTGGAAGCTCTCGTACGGGTGGTGCAGCAGGATGTCGCCGTTGTCGATCGCGTCGAACATCGTCGGCGCGTTCGTGATCGCGGACGGGGTCGACGCGGTGAACGGCGCGAACTTCAGGTCGGGACGGTCGACGAGATCGGGAATCTGCATCAGCCGCACGAGGTTCACCGATCCGGACACGCGATAGCAGTCCTTTTCGCTCAGTTCGCTTTCCACGAGCAGGCGGCGCACGATATGCGGCGGCGTGTCGGCCGATACCTCGAGGCGCACTGCATTGCCGAGGTGGCGCGCGGGCAGCTCGCCCTGCAGCGCGACGCGCAGGTTCGTGATTTCGTCCTCGTCGACGAACAGCTCGCTGTTGCGCGTGATGCGGAACTGGTTGCAGCTCTTCACGCTCAGCTGCGGGAAGAGTTCGCCGACGAAGCGCTGCATGAACGAGCTCAACAGCACGAAGCCGTGCTCGAAGCCCGACAGCGCGTGCGGCATGCGCACGACGCGCGGCAGTGCACGCGGCGCCTGCACGATGCCCATCACGGCCTGGCGGCCGAATGCGTCGCGGCCTTCGAGCTCGACGACGAAGTTCAGGCTCTTGTTCAGCACGCGCGGGAACGGGTGGGCGGGATCGAGGCCGATCGGCGTGAGCACCGGCAGCAACTCGTCGAGGAAGTAATTCCGCGCCCATTCGAGCTGCTCGTCGTTCCACGTGTCGCTCGCATGGAAGTAGATGCCTTCCTGTTCGAGCGCGGGCAGCACGGTTTCGTGCAGCATCGTGTACTGTCGATGCACGAGCCGCTGCGCGCGTTCGACGACGAGGTCGTAAGCATGTTGTAACGACATGCCGTCGGGCGTCAGTGCGCCGGGGTTGTCGCGGATCTGCTCCTGCAGGCCCGCCATCCGGACTTCGAAGAATTCGTCGAGGTTGCTGCTGGTGATGCAGATGAAGCGGAGACGCTCGAGCAACGGGACTTGAGGATCGGCTGCCTGGGCCAGCACGCGCTCGTTGAAACCGAGGATGCCGAGTTCACGATTGAGAAGCGGGTAACGGACGGACATCGGCAGAGTAGGGGGTGATTCGGGCGATGATTCGAAAGGACGCTCGGAAACTCTCACGGTACGATGACGTGCTGATGACAATCATGTATTTATATCGGGAAATTCTACGCCGTAACCGTTTCGTCTCATAAATGTTTCGGCTATATGCAATCGAGCAGGTTGTATGCCCGTGAAGCGTGGCAATGGCAAGCGTTCCACGCTTAAAATGTCGCCTTTGATTGACCGCCCACGGTTGTCGCACCGGCCGCCGCGGGCGAACGCGCACGGAGCCCCTTCTGATGGTTACAACCCCCCACTTGCTGGCTGCCGTGGATCTCGGCTCGAACAGCTTCCGGCTGATCGTCGGACGCGTCGAGGAAACGCCGGCGGGCAGCCAGATCTATCCCGTCGACGCGCTGCGCGAGCCCGTCCGGCTGGCCGCGGGCCTGTCGAGCGACAAGATGCTCGATCGCGCGTCGCAGGAGCGTGGCTGGGAAGCGCTCAAGCGGTTCGGCGAGCGCCTGCGCGATTTCCACCCCGATCACGTGCGCGCGGTGGCGACCAACACGCTGCGCGTCGCGAAGAACGCGGGCGAATTTCTCGGCGAAGCCGAAGCGGCGCTCGGTTTCCCGATCGAAGTGATTGCGGGCCGCGAAGAAGCGCGGCTGATCTATGCGGGCGCCGCGCACTCGGTGCCGGCGAGCGCGGGCAAGCGGCTCGTCGTCGACATCGGCGGCGGCTCCACCGAATTCATCATCGGCTCGCACTACACGCCGATCGTGATGGAGAGCCTCTATATCGGCTGCGTGAGCCACAGCCGTACGTTCTTCCCGGCCGGCAACGTCGACGAATACACGATGCGGCAGGCCGAGCTCGCGGCCAAGCGCGAGATCCAGATCATTTCGAGCGAGTACAAGAAGGCCGGCTGGGACCAGGCGATCGGCTCGTCGGGCACCGCGCGTGCGCTCGCGGAACTCGTCGAGGCAAACGGCTTCAATGATCCGGGCATCACGCACGGCATTTCGCGCGGCGGCCTCGAGCGGTTGAAGCGTGCGCTGATCAAGTCGGAGAACGTCAACCGGCTGAAGCTGATCGCGCTGAAGCCTGATCGCGTGCCGGTGCTCGCAGGCGGCCTCGCGATCATGCTCGCGGTGTTCGAGGAGCTCGGTGTCGACTACGTCGATACGACCGACGGCGCGCTGCGGCTCGGTGTGCTGTACGACCTGCTCGGCCGGACACAGCACGAGGACATGCGTGCTGTGACCGTCGAGGGCTTCACGCGCCGCTACGGTGTCGATCGCGCGCAGGCCGAACGGATCGGCGCGCTGGCGGCGCGTTTCTACGACGAACTCGAGGAAGCCGACGAAGAGGCGCGCGAGGAAGGCAGGATGTTCCTCGGTTGGGCGGCCGCATTGCACGAGATCGGTCTGTCGATCTCGCACAGCGCGTATCACAAGCATTCGGCCTATATCGCGAGCAACGCGGACATGCCGGGTTTTTCGCGCACCGACCAGGCGCGCCTCGCCGCGCTCGTGCTCGGTCACGCGGGCAAGCTCGGCAAGCTGTCGCAGGCGCGCGAGGTCGAGTGGCCGCTGCTGTTCTGCCTGCGGCTCGCGGCGCTGCTGTGCCGGCGCCGGACCGATGCGGGGCTGCCGGATATTTCCGTGTCGCAGATGAAGAAGGGTGGGTATGAAGTACGCCTGCCGAGCGCGTGGGTCGAGCAGAACCCGCTGACCGACTACAGCCTCAGCCAGGAGGCAGCCGAGTGGGAGAAGGTCGGAATCCCGTATCGCGTGGTGTATACCGGCGCGTAAGAGGTCGATGGCGGGGCTCGGAGGGGCTGGGCAGAGGGGGCGGCTCGATACCCCTCAGGATGGCCGCATGATCGTCCTGACGGGCGCTCAGTCCGACGAGCAGACGATCGCGGTCAGGAACGGAAACGCCTGCTTGACGGTCGCGTCGCTGCCGGCCTTGCGCACGGCTTCCTCCACCGCGCTCTTCGTGCCCCGCACCACGACGCCATAGGCCCAGTCGCCGATCGGCGTGCCGTCGCCCGGCCGGAAGATCGGGTCGTTCGCCTGGTATCCGAGGACGACATAGACGCCGAAGCCGTACGCCGTCAGCGCGTGGCTCGTGCGGAATGCATTGACCGAGTTCGATTCGACGTGCATCGGCTCCGACTGGATGTCGCCGGCGGCGAGCAGCGGCGCGACGAATTTGTGGCCGGTCGAGTGGCAGTCGAGTGCGTCGTCGAGCGCCTTGGCCGACGCGGTGCCGGCAGTCGCGAACGCGAGCAGCGATGCGCAGAGGGCGGTCTTCAGAATGTTGTTTTTCATGCGCGAGGGCGGGTTGTCCACGCGCATTATCGCGTGTTCCGGCAAGTACCGTATGCGGGCCGCGGATGGCTCGTTGGCCTGTATGCCGTCGGTAACTCGACGGGCCGGCCAGGCGGGCGCTCGATCCTTCCGTGTCACCCTTTCCTGCATTGAAAGCGAATGGCCATGAGCCATTTGCCTTGCGCCGACTTTCGAAACGGGGCCGCCGAGGGGTGCGGGGATCGTTGTAGCGTCGATGCCGCAATTGATCCCTACAATGAATCGAGGCGCTGCGAACCGGGAAGGAATCCCGGTTGACGCTTAATGGGCCCAGAAACGGAAAAGGGGCTACGGTATTAACCGTAACCCCTTGATTCCTTGGTCGGAGCGATAGGATTCGAACCTACGACCCTCTGATCCCAAATCAGATGCGCTACCAGGCTGCGCTACGCTCCGACGAGCCAAAGATTGTATCGTTGAAGGTCTGATCCGGTCAATCCCTATATGCGGGTAAATGCCGCGGCGGCAAGCGTCCGCCATTTGCGACAATTCGCCCGGTCATCGGCGGGCCCGGACGCATGGGCGCGGGGCCGCTCGCCGAAGCAAGGAGAACATCATGATGAACCTGATCCTGTGGCGCCACGCCGAAGCCGAAGACTACGCGACGAGCGATCTCGCGCGCCAGTTGACCGTACGGGGCCGCAAGGACGCGCAGGCGATGGCCAAATGGCTGCGTGGGCGGCTCGAGACGAACGCCGTGATCCTCGCGAGCCCGGCGGCACGCACCGTGCAGACGGTCGAGGCGCTGACCGACCAGTACCGGACGGTCGACGTGCTCGCGCCGGGCGGCAGCGTCGACGACGTGCTGGCGGCGGCCGGCTGGCCGGAAGGCATTGCACCGACGGTCGTGGTCGTCGGGCACCAGCCGACGCTAGGCAGCGTTGCCGCGCAACTGATCGCCGGCGGCGACGACAGCTGGAGCGTCAAGAAGGGCGGAATCGTGTGGCTGGCGAGCCGCACGCGTGACGGCAGCCGGCAGGCCGTACTGCGCGCGGTATTGACGCCCGACCTGCTGTGAGGCCCGTCTGAAGGGCTTTGAAGGGATTCGTCGTACGGTTTCGCAAGCTTTCTGCTAAAGTCAATTCGGCGACACGTCATTGAAAGGACACGGTCGTGCCACATAACGGTCACGGCCGATTACTACATTGGCGGGCATGTCGTCCTATTCCTTACGATCAGGAAAGCCTAATGCGAGAACTGCCGACGCCTACGCTCCCTTTTGCCTCGCTGCCCCTCGACACGTCGCGGCGCCACCTGCCGCGCGCTGCTGAAACCGTCACATCGGAGTATCGCCTGCGCGCCGCGTGGGCGCGTACGGAAGACGAATTGCGCGAAGCCCAGCGCCTGCGATACAGCGTGTTCGCCGAAGAGATGGGCGCGCAGGTCAGCGGCCCCTCCGGTCTCGACGTCGATCCGTTCGACGCGTACTGCGACCACCTGCTGGTTCGCGATCTCGACACCCTGAAGGTCGTCGGCACGTATCGCGTGCTGCCGCCGCACCAGGCGGCGCGTGTCGGCCGTCTGTACGCCGAAGGCGAATTCGACCTGTCGCGCCTCACGCACCTGCGCGGCAAGATGGTCGAGGTCGGCCGCTCGTGCGTGCACAGCGACTATCGCAGCGGCGCCGTCATCATGGCGCTGTGGGGCGGCCTTGGCGCGTACATGATGCAGAACGGCTACGAGACGATGCTCGGCTGCGCGAGCGTGTCGATGGCCGACGGCGGCCATTACGCGGCGAACCTGTACCAGTCGCTGTCGGCCGGCTCGCTGACGGCGCCGGAATATCGCGCGTTCCCGCACACGGCCCTGCCGGTCGACGAACTGCAGACGGGCACCGTCGTGGCGCCGCCGCCGCTGATCAAGGGTTACCTGCGCCTCGGCGCGAAGATCTGCGGTGCGCCGGCCTGGGATCCCGACTTCAACTGCGCGGATTTCCTGACGCTGTTCCGCCTGTCCGACATCAACGCGCGCTACGCCCGCCATTTCCTGGGCTGAGCCGTCGGAATCGCGTCGCGCCCGTCCGGGCGCGCGCAAGCGAACGCCGTCGCGTGGCACGAGCCGCGCGACGGCGTTCGTCATCTGATCGACGTGTGTGAATCGGACCCCGTTAATTTCGGCGATACGCGATCACCACCGTGCCGCGGGACGGCACGTTCGAGAACGGCCCGGGGAAGGACCGGACGGCAGGGGCGCGCTTAGTGCTTGCGCCGCCAGTCGAGCAGGTGGTGTTCGGCCATCCAGTGGTGGATCATCCCTTCGCCTTCATGGTTGCGCTTGTATTCGCGCGACTCGAAGAACGACAGGGCGACGAGCACCATCAGACCGACGAACAGCCCGATCAGGCCGGCAATTTCTTCAGACGACATGGCAGCCTCCTTTCCACGGCACAGCGCCATGCGTACATAGTAGGACATGCGTGGCGCGACTCCGAAGCAGGATTTCCGCTAGACTCGGCGCGGTCCCGGCGCGCGATGGGTGCGCCGATTTCCGGAGCCATACCCGATGACCCGTTTCATGCTGGCCGTGCTGGCCGCATCTTTTCTCGCCGGCTGTACCAGCGATCCGCATCAGGCCCGTCGCGGCCATCCGCCGGAAGATCCGGCCGACTATCACGGCGTGCCGACCGACATGACGCCGCCGTCGATGCTCGACGCGCCGCCGCCGAAACCCGCGCAATAACGGCTGGGTCGCCCGCCGTCAGGCGCGGGCCGCGGGCGCGTCGGCGCCGATGTGCCGCAACAGCGCGGGCAGGTAGCGCGCCAGCGTCGCGCCGCGTGCGGCCATGAAAAGCAGCAGCGCGAACCAGAGGCCGTGATTGCCGAACGTGCCGACCGCGGCGAGCGTGGCCACGACGAAGATCGAGAACGACGCGACCATTGCGCGCATCAGCGATTGCGTCTGCGTGGCGCCGATGAAGACGCCGTCGAGCAGGAAGCCCCAGACCGACACGATCGGCGAAAGCGCGGCCCACGGCAGGTAGCGCAGCGCCATTTCGCGGATCTCGGCCTGGTCGGTCAGGCGCGCGACGATCCAGCCGCCGGCGGCCCAGTACACGAGTGCGAACAGCAGCGCGCCGAGCGCCGACCAGAACAGCGTGACCCGTACGGCCTGCCTGAACGCGCTGCGGTCGCGCGCGCCAGCGGCCGCGCCGACGAGCGCTTCGGCCGCGTGCGCGAAGCCGTCGAGGCCGTACGCCATGAACGTCTGGAAATTCAGCAGCAGAGCGTTTGCCGCGAGCGTCGCATCGCCTTGTTTTGCACCGAGGTGCGCGAACCAGCCGAATGCGCCGAGCAGGCACAGCGTACGCAGGAAGATGTCGCGATTGAGGACGATCAGCCGCTTGAGCGCGACGCGGTCGGCGAGTGCATGTACCGCGATCGGCGCAAGGCCGCGCGGCCGCAGCCGCCACAGCATCCATGCGCCGAGCGCGAAACCGCATGTGTCCGCGGTGGCCGTCGCGGCGCCGATGCCGGCGATGCCCCAGCCGAAGCCATACACGTAGAGCAGCACGGCGCCGATGTTCACCGCATTGATGAATGCCTGCGCGACGAGCGCGAGCCGCACGCGCTGCATGCCGAGCAGGTAGCCGAGCACGACGTAGTTCGCGAGCGCGAACGGTGCGCTCCAGATTCGCGCATGGCTGTAGGCAAGCGCCGTGGTGCGGACGGCGTCGCTGCCGCCGAGCGCGGACAGCGCAAAGGACAGCAGCGGCACCTGTAGCGTCAGCACCGCGGCGCCGAGTGCGAACGCGACGATCAACGCGCGCAGCAGGTTCAGGCGGATTCCGGCGGCGTCGCCGGCGCCGTGCGCCTGCGCGACGAGGCCGGTCGTCCCCATCCGCAGGAAACCGAATCCCCAGAACACGAAATTGAAGAACAGCCCGCCGAGCGCGACGCCGCCCAGGTACTGCGTGCCGTCGAGGTGGCCCGCGACGGCCGTGTCGACGGCACCGAGGATCGGCTGGGTCAGGTTCGCGAGGACGATCGGGAACGCGAGCGCGAGGACACGCCGGTGCGTGACGGCAGCCGTGCCGGCCCCGTGCGGTAACGCGGCTTCGGACATGGCGGACGCGTCAGGCGCGTTCCTGCACGCAGACCCAGGGCGAGACGACGACCGCCCACAGCTCGGGGTTGCGCGTCGCGTAATCGGCAGCGGTTTCCGCCGGCATGCGTGCGACGAGGCCCGCCGACAGCCAGCGCGTGACCTGCTCGGCATCGTCGTCGGCAACGGCTTCCGCGACGCTGACGAGATCGAGGTCGCGCGCCACGGACAGCAGCTTGCCCTGCGCGAAGAAGCGTTCGAGATCGCACCAGTCGATCTTGGCGGTTTCGCCGAGGAGTTTGGCGTAGAGCGGGCTGTGCGACGCGCCCGCGTCGGAGTGGTGATCAGAGGACATCGTTTTCTAGGAAAGACTGCGTAGTGGCGCCACTATAAACCATCCGGCAAGGCCGGCGGCACGGGGGCCACCGGCCTACGCGTCGCGCAGCGCGCGGCGCACGATCTTGCCGGTCGCGGTCATCGGCAGGCTGTCGACGAACGCGATCGCGCGTGGATACTCGTGCGCGGCGAGGCGCGTGCGCACATGTGCCTGCAGCGCCTGCACGAGCGCCTCGTCGCCGGTGTGGCCGGGATTCACCACCACGAACGCCTTGACGATCTCGGTGCGCGTCGCGTCGGGCACGCCGACGACGGCGGCCATCCGCACCGCCGGATGCGTGAGCAGGCAGTCCTCGATCGGGCCCGGGCCGATCCGGTAGCCGGCGCTCGTGATCACGTCGTCGTCGCGGCCGACGAAGCGCACGAAGCCGTCGGCGTCGATCGTGCCCGTGTCGCCGGTCAGCAGGTAGTCGCCGGCGAACTTGTCGCGCGTCGCGTCGGCGTTGCGCCAGTATTCGAGGAACATCACGGGGTCGGGGCGGCGCACCGCGATGCGCCCTTCGACGCCGGGTGGCAGCTGCGTGCCGTCCGCGTCGACGATCGCGACCGCATGGCCGGGCACGGCCTTGCCGATGGCGCCGGGCTGCGCATCGAACAGCGCCGCGCACGACGACAGCACCATGTTGCACTCGGTTTGCCCGTAGAACTCGTTGATCGTCACGCCGAGCGCATCGCGCCCCCAGGCCGTCAGCTCGGTGCCGAGCGATTCCCCGCCGCTCGCGACGGATTTCAGCGACAGCGCGTAGCGTTCGCGCGGTGCCGGGACGGTGCGCATCAGCTTCAGCGCGGTGGGCGGCAGGAACGCATGGGTGACGCCGTGCCGTGCCATCAGCGCGAACGCCGCGTCGCCGTCGAATTTTTCGAAACGGCGGGCGAGTACGGGTACGCCGTGATGCCACGACGGCAGCAGCACGTCGAGCAGGCCGCCGATCCATGCCCAGTCGGCGGGCGTCCAGAACAGGCGCGCGTCGCGCGGGAAGCACTGCTGCGACATCTCGACGCCCGGCAGGTGGCCCAGCAGCACGCGATGCGCGTGCAGCGCGCCTTTCGGTTTGCCCGTCGTGCCGGACGTATAGATGATGACCGCCGGATCGTCGGCGGCCGTATCGGCCGGCGCGAAGTCGGGTGTTTCGGCGGCGAGCGCCTCGTCGTAGCGCAGCACGCCCGGCTGATCGGGCGCATCGTCGCCGATGCAGTAGACGGTATGCAGTGCCGGCAGCTGGGCGCGCAGCGGCGCGATTTTCGCGTAGCCGGCCGCGTCGGTGACGAGCGCAGCGGCCTCGCTGTTCGCGAGCCGGTATTCGAGCGCATCGACGCCGAACAACGTGAAGAGCGGCACCGCGATCGCGCCGAGCTTGTACGCGGCGAGGTGCGCGACGGCCGTTTCGGGGGCCTGCGCGAGAAAGATGCCGATGCGGTCGCCGCGCCGAAGGCCGGCGCGCGCGAAGCTGTTCGCGAGCCGGTTAGAAGCATTCCTCAGGTCGTCGAACGTGATACGAAAAACGTCGCCTTGCGCCGTTTCGTGGACCAGCGCGAGGCGTCCGCTGCCGTCGGCCCATTTGTCGCAGGCGTCCACGCCGATGTTGTAGCGCGCCGGGACGTCCCACGCGAAGCGGGAGAGCAGGTCGTCGTAGCGATCGGCGGCGGGCAGCATCGAGGTGTCTCCGGGGGGCGAACGTGGCGTCGCGCGAGCGGCTTACATCAGGATTTCACGCAGACGAATCCACAATGGCGTCCGAGGGTAGGGAATGTTCGTACTCGTCCACAGCCTCGGCTCAGTGCACGATTCCACAATGACGCATAAGATCACGAAAAAATCAGTGTGTGACCATGGATTTGCTTCTGATAGCTGCGGGGTTCAGCCTGATAGGAATCGGCGTACTGGTAGCGTTTGCCCGTCACGTCGATCCGTTGTCCGGCCGGTTCACCGGACGTCTGCGCAAGCGCTGACATCACCTTTCCCGGTTTTCACCGCGACGACACGCGATGCGTGCCGGCATCGCGTGTCGTCTGTCGGGTGCTCAGCGCGCCGGCAGGTAGCGTGACGGGTCGATCGATCGGCCGCCGTAGCGCAACTCGAAATGCAGCGCGACCCGATCGCTGTCGCTGTTGCCCATCTCGGCGATCGATTGCCCTTGCGTGACCGACTGGCCTTCCTTCACCAGCAGCGCGCGGTTGTGCGCGTAGGCGGTCAGGTAGTCGGCGTTGTGCTTGAGGATGATCAGGTTGCCGTAGCCGCGCAGCCCGTTACCCGCATAGACCACCACCCCCGGCGCCGCCGCGACCACCGGCGTGCCCGGCGAGTTCGCGATGTCGATGCCCTTCGATTTCGAGCCGTCGAACGTGCGGACCACATTGCCGGCTGCCGGCCAGATCAGCGCGATGCTCGAGGCCGGCTTGACGGCCGACTCGACCGGTGCGGAAGGCGCGGGGCGGGCCCGGCCGGCACTGCCGGTGCCGGTGGTCGACGGCGTCGATGCGGTGGTCGTGCCGGCCGGCGGCGCGACGCGCAGCACCTGGCCGACTTCGATCGCATCGGGGTTCGTCATCTGGTTCCAGCGCACGATGTTCGATACCGACGTGCGGTTGTCGCGCGCGATCTTGTAGAGCGTATCGCCACGCTCGACGCGATAGAACCCGGGGCCGACAGGCGCGGAGCCGCACGCGACGAGCATGGCGGCGCAGGCGGCTGCGAAGAGTCGCTTCGTTGTTGTTCCGAACATTGAACCTCGCAAAACCCTGCCGCTCGTGACGCGGCAGGCAACACAAAACGTCCGATTTTAACGGGTTCGACCCGCGCGCCGCAGTTTGGGCTGTTATCGGGGCTGCGGCGCGCTGCCTGACGGCGTCTCGGCCTGCGTATCGAGCCTGCGTATCAGCCGGCGAGCGGGAGGACGCGAATCCGCAGCGTGGCCGTTTCGGTCGCGCCGGGCGCCAGCATGCGCAGCCCGAGGCCGTTGTGGATCGCATCCGGCAGGCCGAGCCACGGCTCGACGCAATAGAAGTCCGAATCCGGCTTCTCCGTCCAGGTCGTCACCGCGTACCAAGGGATCGAACCCGGCACGTCGAGCGCGATCTCGATCGTGCGGCGGCGGCCCGGCATCACGATGCGCACCGGCGTGGCCGGTACGCCGTCGAGGCAGTGGAAGCGGTCGACGATATCCGGGTTGTCGAGGTGATAACGGGTGTTGCCTGGTTCCGGCGTGCTGATCGAGCCGTCGGCCTGCTGCGCGCAACGATGCGTGGGCGGCAGCTCAAGCGTGGTTTCGGCGCGTTCGCCGTGCGGCAGCGCGAAATAGAAATGGTGGCCGGCGTAGTAGGGCAGCGGCGTGTCGCCGCGATTGGTCGTCGTCAGCGCGACTTCGAGCGTGTGCGAGTCGGCCAGCCGGTAGGTCGTCTCGAACCGGAAGTCGAACGGGTAACTTGCGCGCAGCGCGTCGGTCGCGTCGAGCGTCATCGACAGCGCGGCGCCATCGGCCGACGGCCGCGCGGCGAACGGCAGGTCGCGCGCGAAGCCGTGCATCGGCAGGTCGCGCACCACGCCGGCGGCGTCGCGCCAGCGGCCGAGTTCGCCATCGACGCGATGACGGCCGAGGAACGGGAACAGCAGCGGGTTGCCGCCGCGCACGCGCGCGAGATTGCTCCAGTCGGCCGTGTCCGGCCAGAAGATCACCGGTTCACCGTCGACATCCCATGACAGCAGGCGGCCGCCGAATTGCGGAGCGACCCGGACGAGCGACGGGCCGGCGTGAAGTTCGTGAATGTCGTGTTGCTGGAAGGTCGGCATGGCGAATCGGGTTGGGCGGGTGGACGGGAACGGCGCGCTCCATTATCGGGCCATGGAGGCTCGGGGAAAACCCTTCTCGGGAAATCGCGAGTTTTTAAGACTGCCGACGGTCGGGATAATGGCTCTAAACCGGTGATGTTGCCGGGTCATGACACTTCGTGGAGGGGGCCATGGATCTGGCAATGGCAATGGGTATCGCACTGTTCGGCATGTTCACCGGCAGCACGGTATTATTTTTCTATCAGCTCGGCCGCTGACGGCAATTCCTGCCGAAATCGAAAGGCCCGCCATGCAAATGGCGGGCCTTTTGCTTTCTGACTGCTTACAAGATGCAAGCGTTTGTGTGCATTGCCGCAATATCCAGCCAAATGCCTTGGCGCAGTAATCCGGGCTCGGCATAATCGGGGCGCGTTTTTCGGACGCGCATCGCGTCGTCCGCTTCTCTTTCCGCTCAAACTTCACTAAAAGGACCGACGCGTGAGTCTCTGGTTTCTGGTATTCCTGAGCGTCCTGCAGGGCGTCACCGAACTCTTCCCCGTCAGCAGCCTTGGCCATACGCTGCTCGTGCCGGCGCTGTTCGGCATGCACATCGACAAGCACGCACCGCAACTGCTGCCGTTCCTCGTCGCGCTGCACCTCGGCACCGCGCTGGCGCTGCTGTGGTATTTCCGCGCGCGCTGGATCGCGCTGATCAGCGGTTTCTTCGCGCAGCTCGGCGGCCGCAAGAACGACGACGGGCACCTGATGTGGGCGCTCATCATCGGCACGATCCCGACCGGCATCGTGGGGCTGCTCCTCGAGAAGCGCATCGAACGCGTGTTCCACGACCTGCGGATCGTCGCCGTCGCGCTGATCGTGAACGGCGTGCTGCTGTGGCTCGGCGATCGCATCCAGCGCAGCCGCGCGCATCAAGCGCCGGAGAAGATGACGTTCAAGCAGGCGTTCTTCGTGGGTCTCGCGCAGATCGGCGCGCTGATTCCGGGCTTCTCGCGCAGCGGGCTGACGATGATCGCCGGCAATGCCGCAGGGCTGACGGCGGAGAAGGCTGCGGAATTCTCGTTCCTGCTCGGTACGCCGATCATTTTCGCGGCGGGTGTGCTCGAACTGCCGAAGCTGTTCCATGCGCGCGACCAGCTTGCCGATGCGCTGCTCGGCGGCGTGCTGACGGCGATCGCCGCGTACCTGAGCGTGCGGTTCCTGATGCGCTACTTCGAGGGGCGTGGCCGGCTGGCTTCGTTCGGCGTGTATTGCGTGATCGCCGGTGTGTTCTGTCTCGGCTGGTTCATGCTGCATCCGCAGCCGGTTTGAGGTTGCGATGGCTCGCTTCGCGTGATCTGACGCGATGATCGGGTATAATTTCGGGCTCGGCTTCATGCTGGGCCCGTTTTGTTTCGGGGCTTCGAGGTGGGTGGTTTTGTCGTCGCTCGATGCCCGGTGTCAAATGTGGCCCGTGCCAGCCGTGTCTTTTCTCCCCGACCGCCCTTAGCTCAGTTGGATAGAGCAACGGCCTTCTAAGCCGTAGGTCACACGTTCGAATCGTGTAGGGCGGGCCAGCTTGATCCCTCGAAGACCTTCACCAGTCCGCCCCGGATTGCACAACCCCCCTCACTCAACCGTCACCGATTTCGCCAGATTCCTCGGCTTGTCGATATCCGCGCCACGCAAACACGCCGCGTGATACGCGAGCAACTGCAACGGCACCACGTGCAGGATCGGCGACAACAACCCGTAGTAATCCGGCATCCGCAACACCGACACGCCTTCGCTGTTGTCGATCCGCGTATCGGCATCGGCGAACACGTAAAGCTGGCCGCCGCGCGCCCGCACTTCCTGCATGTTCGACTTCAGCTTCTCGAGCAACGCGTCGTTCGGTGCGATCGTCGCGACGGGCATCGTGTGCGTCACGAGCGCGAGCGGCCCATGCTTCAACTCACCCGCGGGATACGCCTCCGCGTGAATGTACGAAATCTCCTTCAGCTTCAGCGCACCTTCGAGCGCGATCGGGTAGTGCAGCCCGCGCCCGAGAAACAGCGCATTCTCGTGTTGCGAGAACTCCTCCGCCCAGCGCTCGATCTGCGGTTCGAGCCCGAGCACATCCTCGAGTGCACCGGGCAGCCGCCGCAATTGCATCGTGTAGCGCGCGAGCTGCGCATCGTCGACGTAGCCGCGCAGCCGGCCGAGCGTGACGGCGAGAATGAACAGCGCGACCAACTGGGTCGTGAACGCCTTGGTCGACGCGACGCCGATTTCCGGGCCGGCCCGCGTCAGGAAGCGCAGGCCGGTCTGCCGCATCATCGCGCTGGTCGGCACGTTGCAGATCGCCAGCGTGTCGATATGGCCGAGCGCCTGCGCGTACTTGAGCGCGGCGAGCGTGTCGGCGGTCTCGCC
Organism: Burkholderia sp. 4NA327C6; assembly: GCF_005502655.1. Lineage (NCBI taxonomy): Bacteria > Pseudomonadati > Pseudomonadota > Betaproteobacteria > Burkholderiales > Burkholderiaceae > Burkholderia > Burkholderia sp. 4NA327C6. Next base: position 209,405 of record NZ_SCNZ01000010.1, read on the forward strand.
GGATTGCGACACGCTCACCACCAGCGTGTTCGGCATCGCGAGTGCGTCGCTGTAACGGTATTCGCTCGCGATCTCGACCTGCGCGGGTACGCGCGCGATCGTTTCGAGCCAGCGACGCGCGGTCAGTCCGGAATAGTGACTCGTGCCGCACGCGAGAATCAGCACGTTGTCGATCTGCTCGAACGCGCGCGCGGCGTCGGGGCCGAATACGGCCGGATCGAACAGCCCCGCATCCGGGATGGTCGCGGCCACGGCCTCCGGTTGCTCGAAAATCTCCTTCTGCATGAAATGCCGGTACGGCCCGAGTTCGACCGCGGCCTGCGCGGAGGAAATGGTTTGTACCGCGCGTTCGACCGGTGCACCGCCACGATCGAGTATGCGCACGCCGCCAGGCGTCAACTCGACGATGTCGCCTTCCTCGAGAAAGATGAAGCGGTCGGTGATGCCGGCGAGCGCGAGCGCGTCGGAGGCGAGAAAGCATTCGCCGTCTTTCAAGCCGACGACGAGTGGTGAGCCGACCTTCGCGCCGATCAGCCGTTGTGGTTCGTGCTTGCTGAACACGGCGATCGCGTACGCGCCGTGAAGCTGTGAAGTCGCCGCGCGCACGGCGGCGAGGAGATCGCCGCGGTACTTGCTATGGATCAGGTGCGCGACGACTTCGGTATCGGTCTGGCCATCGAATTCATAATGCGCATCAGAAAGTTGCTTGCGCAACGTTTCGTGGTTTTCGATGATGCCGTTATGCACGAGCGCGATTTCGTCGCGCGAGAAGATCGGATGCGCGTTGCAGGTTGCCGGTGCGCCGTGTGTTGCCCAGCGCGTGTGCGCGATGCCGGTGCTGCCGGTGAGGCCGGTGGTGCGCACGTGCGCGTCGAGATCGGCGACACGCGACACACTGCGTTCGCGGCGCGCCTGGCCGTTCACGACCGTCGCCACGCCGCATGAATCGTAGCCGCGATACTCGAGGCGGCGCAACCCTTCAATCAGAACCGGGACGATGTCCCGTTGCGCGACTGCGCCGACGATGCCACACATGACACGTCTCCTCCCTGTTAGTCATCATGGACCGCGCACGCCGGTGCGTCAGCGCGATGCGGTTGCCGTTGCCGCTGCCGTCGTGAGTCCGCATCGAGCGGGGATGACGGGCGCGGCCATCCGGCTTTCGAATGCCAGATAAAGCGATTCCTCCAGTACGTTCCAGTGCGCGCCGTGCCGGTACGGGCCCGATCGCGCTTGCCAGCAGGCGACGTTGCCCCAATCGCCCATCTTGAGCGCAACAAGCGCGATCAGGCTCCACGGATAATCTGTGTTGGCGAGTTGCGGCCAGCTCTTTCCATACTTCTTCATCCACTGCGTGTAGATCGTCTCGCCGGATTGTTCGGGAACCTGAATACCGGAAAGGAGCGGGAGGATCTGCGCGATCTTCGCCGGATAAAAACTCGTGTCGCTGACCTGCTGCGTGCTCGCACGAAAGCCGGATCCGGCGCCGCGCCAGAAGACCCTCAGGATCGCGGACGCCAACTGGTCGGCGCGCTGGCTCCACGGTCCCGCATGCGTGTAGTCGGCGCGCCGGACGTAGTACGCCGCGAGGGCCTGGAACGCGCTGTGTACTTCGACGTTGTCCATCAGCAATGCGACATGCAGCGACGACGAGATCTGATAGACGCCGCAGGACTTGTCGAGCAGCGTGTCCAGATGCACGCCAGCGCGGTTCAGGCTGAGCTCCCAGGCCGCAGGCAAGCCGTCAGGCGGCGCGAAGCGGGCGAGCAGTTCGATCCAGGTCGCCGTCATCGCGTCATCGGTTTCCGCGTCGGCGCATGCGCGGTAGCGGCCATTTTTCACGCAGTAGCGTTCGAAGCTGCCGTCCGGGCGCTGGCGAGGCAGCAGCCATGCGATCCACGCGAGTGCAGCCTGACGCGCATCGAGTTGCGCGTCGGACGCGGCGAGCAGCGCCTTCGCCGCGAAATACGGATCGATGCCGACGCCGTTCAGGCGCACGGTGATCGCACCGTCGGCGCGTTGGTACAGCCCGTTGAGGCGGAGTTCAGCGGCGCTCGCGTGCAGCGCGAAACCGCACGCAGCGATACAGCAGGCGACGTGCCACAGGCGACACAGCGCGACGGTGGCCGCTACGCGCGAGCGTACGGTCGGGCAAAGCGCGGGCCGGTTCATGGTCGTGGGCTCCTGCGCGGCAGTCCTGTGCAATCGTCGCCGGGCGCGGCGTTGGCCGCGTGGCGCCTGGCGGGCGGGTCGACGTTGTGGCTCGGGTCTCCGTCATGCGGGTGAAACCGAGGCTGGTAGCGATGTTTGCGTTCACGGGCGGGTTCCTTACTTCGGAGCGGGAACCTTGCTCGTAGATCGCGCGTGCTTCAACAGGGCGCGTCGGCACTTTCGGCGCGCTGGAGCGCTCGTCGTTCGCTCCACGCGGACCCGTTGCGTTTCCAGCCTGTTTCGTTGCCGAGGCGCGTCCGGTCGTCCGCTGCCGGGCGAGTGTTTCGAAGCACACCTGTCTGTCATTAAGCAAGGCGTGAGCCATCGGCCGGGATGCCAAGCACGGCAAGGGGCGGGGG
>NZ_SCNZ01000110.1:0-2585 GCF_005502655.1 Burkholderia sp. 4NA327C6
GTATGCGATCCACGAATGACGTCCCTCAGAGCAAATCGGTGGAGCGCTTGAGGTGCGGTAAGGAAGCGGATCAGCGCAGGTCGGCCGGCATTTTCCAGGGCAGCAACGCGTCGTAGTCGTCGACGCTCTTTGCTAGCGGTAGGTGTTGGAACAGCCAGGTGAGATAGCGATAGGGGTCGATGCCATTCGCCTTGCAGGTCTCGACGAGAGAGTACAGATTGGCACTCGCGTGCGCGCCGTCGGCGGTATCGCTGAACAACCATCCGCGGCGGCCGACGCAGAACGGCCGAATCGCGTTTTCACAGGGGTTGTTGCTGATCGGCCAGTCGCCGTTTTCGACGTAGCGGATGAGCTTCGGCCACTGCGAACGCAGATAGGTTAACCCCTTGCCGAGCAGGCTCTTCGGCGCGACACCGGGTGACTGCTCGACCATCAGCGTGTGGATCGCTGCGAGCACATGTGTGCTGTAACGTCGTCGCAATCGCTGTCGTCGCGATGCCGACCATGTTTCACTACGCGCTTCGGCCGCGAACAGCTTGCCGACCAGCTTGATGAAGCGCGTCGCGAGCAGATCCGGTGTGCGCGCTGCCTTCGGCACGCTGTCTTCCGCTTTAACGAAGTACCGTCTCACGTGAACCCAGCATCCCAGATGTACGAGTTGGTGACGCTCAGCGATGTCGTTGTAGGGTTCGTAGCCATCGGTCATCATGACCGCGCCCGCACGGATGCCGGTGAACAGCTTGTCGCCAAGCCAGGCGCCACGTCCCGGTGTATAGGTAAAGCAGCGGATGGGCATACCCGAACCCGTCATCTGCGCCCACAGGTAACTCTTCGTTTGCGCGCGGCGGCCTTCTTCTTTCAGCACCTGGAGCGTCGTCTCGTCGCAGTAGATCAGCTCGGCATCAAGCAGCGCGTCGCGCATCAGGTTGATGACGGGCTGCGCAGCAAGGCCGACGCGAACCATGCTCGCGGCGATCGTGTTCGATGAGATGTCGCCGCCGAAGCGGCGCAGCAAACCGGCTTGCCGATACAGTGGCATGCCGAACTGATACTTGCCGGTGGCAATCCACGCGAGCGCCGATTCGCTCAACAGTCCGCGGGGAATGATACGTGGCGGCGCCGGCGTCACCTTGATGCCGAGCTCACAGCACGGGCACGCATATTTGACGCGCTGGTGCTGGATCACCCGAAGCTGCTCAGGGATCACCGTGAGCTGTTCGCTGATCTCCACGCCGAACTCGACGAGTGCGTGACCGTCGATCACGCAGAAGCGTTCGGCTTCGGGTAGTTCGTGCCGTACGATGTCGCGCGGCAGGTTGGGATCGAGCGGTTTGCGATGGCCGCGCTTTTTGCGCGTATGGGCGACGACCGTCGTATCGGGTGCATCTTCCTGCGCGGGCGTCGCGTTTGCGCCCAGCGCTTCGGCCTCGTTGAACAGGCCGAGCTGATCGGAGTCCCGTGCTTCACTCTTCGCGCCAAACAATTCGCGACGGTAGGAGCGCAGTCGCTCTTCGGCCAGATCGCGTTCCGCAGTCACGAGACGCACCATGCTACGCAATTCGTCTCGCTCTTGCTGAAGCGCTGCGTGCTGCTCACGTATCGCGAGCAGCGCGGCCAGTTCATCGGCGGTGACGGTGACTTGAATCGGCATGCTGATTGGACAGGCATGCCAATTCGATGTTCAGCTCACGCGTAAATATTTCCGCGTCGGATGCCGCTGGACCGTGGTAATGTCGTCGCCGTCGAGCAACGCGTGCAGCAGCTCCGTCGTCATGGTCACGACTTCGGTTTTCTTGTCAGGCCAGATGAAGTGATCAGCCTCGAGGCGCTTCATTAGCAACCAGAAGCCGTTCCCATCCCAGCCGAGGATTTTGATCCGATCGCGACGTCGATTGCCGAACACGTAGAGCGACGCATCCATCGGGTTCAGGCGCATCGACTGTTCGACGAGAATCGAGAGGCTGTTCATGCCGTACCGAAAGTCGACAGGATCGCGGTGCAGGTAGACCTTCAAGCCTTCGTCGAACCGGAACACGGCAACCTCCCGAGCATTTGAATGACGGTGGCCAATTCGTCGATGCTTGCTTCGCCAAGATCGAACTCAACGCCATTCGATAGACTCACGTGCAGCGAGAGCGCCATCGGTCGAGTTGCAGGCAATAGCTCTGGTGGTTGTGCGCACGGCGATGCGGTAGCCGCTACGATCGGCACGAACGCCGATGGCGTACTGGGGAGGTCGATCGTGACGCCGTCAGAAATCGCGGGCGTTCGAGCGACTCGCTCGTGTTCGAGTTGCGCCTGAATCTTCTGGTAGCGGGCGATCCAACTGCGCAGGAGGTTCGGATTGAGACCATGCTCCATGGCGGTCCGTGCTATTGAAACGCCAGGTTGCAGGCAGATCTGTACCAGTTCGTCTCGAGCGGCATCGTCATATTCTCGGCGCCCATCTCGCTTTCGGCCGATGACCAGTCGGCTACGCAGGTCTCGTTTTTCACTCATACACTCTGATACCAGCTGTCCACGTGGACACGTAGCATCAGAGTGAAGCGATTTCTAGACAAGGACGTCGTTAACGGATCGCATAC
>NZ_SCNZ01000111.1:0-2511 GCF_005502655.1 Burkholderia sp. 4NA327C6
GCAGCACGCGTTCGATGTCGGCGCTGACCGCACCGAGATCGCGATCCTGCGTCGTCGCGAAGATGTCGTACAGCGGTGCGATGTCGTAGTGCGACACGACCGCGTCGGTCTGTCCGCGCACGATCGTCGCGAGCCCGCCGAGCAGTTGCGGCGCGCCCGAGCGGCCCGTGACGGGCAGCGCGCGCAGGTCCGACAGCGACGTCATCCGGTACTGGGGCGTCTGCGCGACGATCGGATACGACACGCCGTTGTGCGGATCGAGCCAGTAGGTGGGCGACACCTGGCTCGTGCCCGACAGGCTGGCGACCACGGCATTGGTGACGTCCTGCTCGGTGATGCCGAGTTGCGCGGCACGCGTGCGGTCGACCGATACCGTGAACTGCGGATAGGTCGACGCCTGCTGCACGCGTGCGTCGGCAACCCCCGGCACGCTGCGGATGCGCCGCAGCAGATCGGTGGCATAGGCGCGGTTGCCGGCAAGGTCGGGGCCGGTCACCTGTACGTCGATCGGCGCGGGCGCGCCGAAGTTGAGGATCTGGCTCACGATGTCGGCGGGCAGGAACGAGAACGTCACGCCGGGAAACGTACGCGGCAGCACCGTGCGCAACTGTTTGACGTAGTCGGCCGTCGGCGCGTGATCGCCCGTGAGCGACACGAGGATGTCGCCGTCCTGCGGGCCGATCGTGCCGCTGTTGCTGTACGTGAGGTTGATCCCGCTGTTCGGCAGTCCCATGTTGTCGACGATGCTCGCGATCGCGTGCGGCGGCACGATGCCGCGCACCGTCTGCTCGACGTGATCGAACAGCGCGGCCGTTTCCTCGATGCGCGTGCCGATCGGTGCGCGCACGTGGATCGCGATTTCGCCCGCGTCGACCGACGGGAAGAAATTGCGGCCGAGCCATGGCACCAGCACGAACGACAGGGCCACCGCGGCGAGGAACAGCGCGACGAAGCGCGCACGGTGGACGAGTGCGAGACCGAGCACGACCCGGTAGCCGGCGCGCAATGCCGCGAAGCGGCGTTCGAACCCCTGCTGGAAGGCGACGAGCGGATTGCGGGCGCGTGGCGGCGGGAACGGCGCACCATGCGGCGCGAGCGCGGCCGCCGGATGCGGAGCATGCGGTTTCAACAGGTAGCGGGCCATCATCGGCACGAACGTGCGCGACAGCACGAACGACGCGATCATCGCGAAGATCACGGCTTCGGCCATCGGCACGAACAGGAAGCGGGCCACGCCGTCGAGCAGCAGCATCGGCACGAACACGATGCAGATGCACAACAGCGACACGAAGGCCGGCGCGACGATCTGCGACGCGCCGTCCAGGATCGCATCGCGTACCGCCTTGCCCTGTTCGAGGTGCCAGTTCACGTTCTCGATCGTGACGGTGGCATCGTCGACGAGAATGCCGACCGCGAGCGCGAGCCCGCCGAGGGTCATCACGTTGAGCGTCTCGCCCGCGGCGGCGAGCGCCGCGATCGCGGCCAGCACCGCGAGCGGGATGGATGCGGCGATGATCAGCGTCGAGCGCCAGCTGCCGAGAAACAGCAGGATCATCGCGGACGTGAGCGCGGCGGCGATCAGGCCTTCGCGCGCCACGCCGCTGACGGCGCCCTTGACGAACACGGACTGGTCGCCCATCACGACGAGCCGGAGCGACGGCGGCAGGGTCGCCTCGATGCGCGGCAACTGCGCCTTGACGCCCGAGATGATGTCGAGCGTCGATGCCGAGCCGCTTTTGAGCACGCTCATCAGCACCGCGCGACGGCCGTCGACGCGCACGATGTTGCCCTGCGGCGGATAACCGTCGCGTACGTGCGCGACGTCGCGCATGAAGATCACCGCGCCGTTCACGCTCCGGATCGGCAGCGCATTGAGCTGGTCGATGGTCAGCGGGCTGTCGTTGAGCCGGATGTTGTATTCGAAGCCGCCGATCTTCTGCGTGCCGGCCGGGATGATCTGGTTCTGCTGCGCCAGCGCGGTTGCGACATCTTGCGCGGACAGCCCCTTCGCCTGCAGCGCCTGCGGATCGAGGTCGATCTGCACCTGGCGTACCTTGCCGCCGTACGGCGACGGAATCGCGACACCCGCGACGGACAACAGCTGAGGCCGGATCACGTTGGTCGCATAGTCGCCGAGCTGCTGTTCGTTCAGCGTGTCGCTCGTCAGCGCCAGCTGCAGCACGGGCACGGTCGATGCGTTGTAGTTGAGGATCTGCGGCGGCGTGGTGCCCGGCGGCATCTGCTTGAGCACCGTCTGCGAGATCGACGTGACCTGCGCGGTCGCGGTGCGAATGTCGACGCTCGGCTGAAAGAAGATCTTGACGATCCCGAAGCTGCGGAACGACTGCGACTCGATGTGCGCAACGTCGTTGACCGTCGTGCCGAGCGTGCGCTCGTAGTAGGTGACGATGCGTCCGGCCATGTCGGCCGGCTGCAGGCCCGCGTAGTTCCACACCACGCTGATGACCGGAATCCGGATGTCGGGGAAGATGTCGGTCGGTGTGCGCAGCG
>NZ_SCNZ01000112.1:0-2256 GCF_005502655.1 Burkholderia sp. 4NA327C6
ATCGGCTGTAAATTTAAAGACAGACTCAGGGGTCTGTAGCTCAGTCGGTTAGAGCACCGTCTTGATAAGGCGGGGGTCGTTGGTTCGAATCCAACCAGACCCACCATTGTCTGACGTGTCGGTGATCGTTAGCGCTTTAGCGATTACGAGCAACCCATGCCGATAGGCTGTAGTACCTGAGGTTATCTGTACTCATGGGGGCATAGCTCAGCTGGGAGAGCACCTGCTTTGCAAGCAGGGGGTCGTCGGTTCGATCCCGTCTGCCTCCACCAATCACCAACGCTAAGGGCTTGGTTCAGACACTGAACCGAGAATTTTGCATTGGCGATTGAGCCAGTCAGAGTGATACGTAGTATGTATCGGCTGTCGTTCTTTAACAATCTGGAAGAAGTAAGTAATTTGGATAGCGGAAGCGTCTTGAGATGGACGTGGAAACTATCCGGGTTGTGATTGTATCGATGTATCTCAAGATGATTCGAACTCTATGTTTGACTCAATTGGAATACGGCACAACGCGAGAACTCAACCTGTAGCGACTGTCGCGAGACAGACTCGTTATAGGGTCAAGCGAACAAGTGCATGTGGTGGATGCCTTGGCGATCACAGGCGATGAAGGACGCGGTAGCCTGCGAAAAGCTACGGGGAGCTGGCAAACAAGCTTTGATCCGTAGATGTCCGAATGGGGAAACCCACTCCTTTTGGAGTATCCATGGCTGAATACATAGGCCATGCGAAGCGAACGCGGTGAACTGAAACATCTAAGTAACCGCAGGAAAAGAAATCAACCGAGATTCCCAAAGTAGTGGCGAGCGAAATGGGATGAGCCTTGCACTCTTTATTTGTATTGTTAGCCGAACGCTCTGGAAAGTGCGGCCATAGCAGGTGATAGCCCTGTAGGCGAAAACAGTATGAAAGAACTAGGTGTGCGACAAGTAGGGCGGGACACGTGAAATCCTGTCTGAAGATGGGGGGACCATCCTCCAAGGCTAAATACTCGTGATCGACCGATAGTGAACCAGTACCGTGAGGGAAAGGCGAAAAGAACCCCGGGAGGGGAGTGAAATAGATCCTGAAACCGCATGCATACAAACAGTCGGAGCCTCGTAAGGGGTGACGGCGTACCTTTTGTATAATGGGTCAGCGACTTACGTTCAGTAGCAAGCTTAACCGTATAGGGCAGGCGTAGCGAAAGCGAGTCCGAATAGGGCGTTCAGTTGCTGGGCGTAGACCCGAAACCAGGTGATCTATCCATGGCCAGGATGAAGGTGCGGTAACACGTACTGGAGGTCCGAACCCACTAACGTTGAAAAGTTAGGGGATGAGCTGTGGATAGGGGTGAAAGGCTAAACAAACCTGGAAATAGCTGGTTCTCTCCGAAAACTATTTAGGTAGTGCCTCGTGTCTCACCTTCGGGGGTAGAGCACTGTCATGGTTGGGGGGTCTATTGCAGATTACCCCGCCATAGCAAACTCCGAATACCGAAGAGTGCAATCACGGGAGACAGACATCGGGTGCTAACGTCCGGTGTCAAGAGGGAAACAACCCAGACCGCCAGCTAAGGTCCCCAAATATAGCTAAGTGGGAAACGAAGTGGGAAGGCTAAAACAGTCAGGAGGTTGGCTTAGAAGCAGCCACCCTTTAAAGAAAGCGTAATAGCTCACTGATCGAGTCGTCCTGCGCGGAAGATGTAACGGGGCTAAGCTATATACCGAAGCTGCGGATGCGAGCTTTGCTCGCATGGTAGGAGAGCGTTCCGTAAGCCTGCGAAGGTGCCTTGTAAAGGGTGCTGGAGGTATCGGAAGTGCGAATGCTGACATGAGTAGCGATAAAGGGGGTGAAAGGCCCCCTCGCCGTAAGCCCAAGGTTTCCTACGCAACGTTCATCGGCGTAGGGTGAGTCGGCCCCTAAGGCGAGGCAGAAATGCGTAGCTGATGGGAAGCAGGTCAATATTCCTGCACCATTGTTAGATGCGATGGGGGGACGGATCGCGGAAGGTTGTCCGGGTGTTGGAAGTCCCGGTCGCTGCATTGGAGAAGGCACTTAGGCAAATCCGGGTGCGGAATTCAAGGGTGTGGCGCGAGCTCCTTAGGGAGCGAAGCAATTGGAAGTGGTTCCAAGAAAAGCCTCTAAGCTTCAGTCTAATGATGACCGTACCGCAAACCGACACAGGTGGGCGAGATGAGTATTCTAAGGCGCTTGAGAGAACTCGGGAGAAGGAACTCGGCAAATTGGTACCGTAACTTCGGGATAAGGTAC
>NZ_SCNZ01000113.1:0-2099 GCF_005502655.1 Burkholderia sp. 4NA327C6
GGGCCGGATATGACAATATGAATCCACCGCCACAGCATTACGATGCCTCACGTCGTCGCACGGGCCTGAGCCGGTTCTCCCGCATCAAGCCCCATCGCGCCCCTCATATAACGTCTGATTGGAACATCGACCATGAGCTATAACGCCCCCGTCAAGGACATGCTGTTCGTGCTGAAGGAACTGGCCGGCATCGACGCCGTTGCGCAGTTGCCGGGCTTCGAGGATGCCGGTTATGACACGGCGCAGGCCGTGCTCGAAGAATCCGCGAAGTTCTGCGGCGAGGTGCTGGCCCCGCTGAACGTCGAAGGCGACCGCAACCCGAGCAGCTGGAAGGACGGCGTCGTGACCGCAACGCCGGGCTTCGCGGACGCGTTCCGCCAGTTCGTCGAAGGCGGCTGGCAGGGGCTGCAGCATCCGTCCGAATACGATGGCCAGGGGCTGCCGAAGCTGATCGCGACGCCGTGCATCGAGATGCTCAATGCATCGAACCTGTCGTTCGCGCTCTGTCCGCTGCTCACCGACGGCGCGATCGAAGCGCTGCTGACGGCCGGCACCGACGAGCAGAAGCAGCGCTACGTGCCGAAGCTGATCTCGGGCGAATGGACCGGCACGATGAACCTGACCGAGCCGCAGGCCGGCTCCGATCTCGCGCTGGTGCGCTCGCGCGCCGAGCCGCAGGGCGACGGCACGTACAAGGTGTTCGGCACCAAGATCTTCATCACGTGGGGCGAGCACGACATGGCGGACAACATCGTCCACCTGGTGCTGGCGCGCACGCCGAACGCGCCGGAAGGCGTGAAGGGCATTTCGCTGTTCATCGTGCCGAAGTTCCTGGTCAACGACGACGGCTCGCTCGGCGCACGCAACGACGTGCACTGCGTGTCGATCGAGCACAAGCTCGGGATCAAGGCGAGCCCGACGGCGGTGCTGCAGTACGGCGACCACGGCGGCGCGATCGGCTACCTGGTCGGCGAGGAAAACCGCGGCCTCGAATACATGTTCATCATGATGAACGCGGCGCGCTTCGGCGTCGGCATGCAGGGGATCGGCGTGGCCGACCGTGCATACCAGAAGGCCGCGGAATTCGCGAAGGAGCGCGTGCAGAGCCGCCCGGTGGATGGTTCGGCCAAGCAGTCGGTGACGATCATCCATCACCCGGACGTGCGCCGCATGCTCGGCACGATGCGCGCGCTGACCGAAGGCGCGCGGGCGCTGGCCTACGTGGCTGCCGCGCACAGCGACATTGCCCACCGCCATTCGGACGAGGCGACGCGGGCTCGTCATCAGGCAATCTACGAGTATCTGGTGCCGGTGGTGAAGGGCTGGAGCACGGAGATGGTGAACGACGTGGCGAGCCTGGGCGTGCAGGTGCACGGCGGGATGGGCTTCATCGAGGAGACGGGCGCGGCGCAGTATTACCGCGATGCACGTATCCTGGCGATCTACGAAGGCACGACGGCGATCCAGGCGAACGACCTGGTGGGCCGCAAGACGATGCGCGACGGCGGCGCGGTGGCGAAGGCGCTGATCGCGGAGATCGGCGACACCGTGGCGGCGCTGGGCAAGCTGGACGGTGCGGCGGCGGCCTCGGTGAAGGCGCAGCTGGAGAAGGGCGCGAAGGCGCTGTCGTCGGTGGTCGACTACGTGGTGGCGAACGTGAAGCAGGACCCGAACGCGGTGTTCGCGGGCAGCGTGCCGTACCTGAAGCTGGCGGGCGTGGTGCTGTGCGGGTGGCAGATGGGCCGCGCGCTGGTGGCGGCGCACGCGAACCGCGCGAGCGATCCGGCGTTCTTCGACGCGAAGATCGCGATCGCGCAATGCTATGCGGAGCACGTGCTGGTGCAGGCAGGCGCATTCGAAGCGTCGATCGTCGGCACGAAGGGCAACGAGGGCGTGCTCGCGTTGACGGAAGACCAGTTCTGACCGGCTGACGGTCGGGACGCAGGAGGAGACAGGATTTTGACCACACAGGACTTGCTCGCGCAGTACGGCCCGCGCGAATCGATGGAATACGACGTCGTGATCGTCGGCGGCGGCCCCGCCGGGCTGTCGGCGGCGATCCGGCTCAAGCAGCTGGCCGCCGAAAAAGGCACCGAGAT
>NZ_SCNZ01000115.1:0-1686 GCF_005502655.1 Burkholderia sp. 4NA327C6
CTGCGCGCAAGGATCGTGACCTGGCTACCCAGCCGGGCGAAGGCTTGCGCCAGTTCCAGCGCCACCACCGACGAGCCGATGACGGCCAGGCGTTCGGGAATGGTGTCGCTGACAAGCGCTTCGGTGGAAGTCCAGTAGGGTGACTCTTTCAGGCCCGGAATCGGCGGCACGGCCGGACTGGCACCGGTGGCGACCAGGCAGCGGTCGAACGTTACCTCGCGCTCGCCACCCTCGTTCAAACGGACGACCAGGCTCTGGTCGTCCTTGAAACGCGCTTCACCGTGCAAAACGGTGATGGCTGGATTGCCGTCCAGGATGCCCTCATACTTAGCATGACGCAGTTCGTCGACGCGCGCCTGCTGCTGGACCAGCAACCGCTCACGCAAGATCGTCGGCGGCGTGGGCGGCATGCCGCCATCGAACGGGCTTTCGCGACGCAAGTGGGCGACGTGGGCGGCGCGGATCATGATCTTGGACGGCACGCAGCCGACATTCACGCAGGTGCCGCCGATGGTGCCGCGCTCGATCAGCGTGACGTGCGCGCCTTGTTCGACGGCCTTCAGTGCTGCCGCCATTGCCGCGCCACCGCTACCAATGACGACGACCTGCAACGGGCGTTCGTTGCCACTGGGCTTATCAGCGGCCCCTATCCAGCCGCGCATCTTGTCGAGCAGGCCGGCGCGGTTGTCCGTCGGTGGCGCATCGGCAAGCGTTGCCTCGTAGCCCAGTCCGGCCACGGCGGTAGTCAGCGCATCCGATGACGTGCCCGCCTCAATGGCGAGTTGCGCTGTGCCCTTCGGATAGGACACCAGCGCCGATTGCACGCCGGGCACTTTCTCCAAGGCTTCCTTGACGTGAGCCGCGCACGAGTCGCAGGTCATCCCGGTGATTTTCAGGGTGGTCATGTATTTTTCCTTTTCTGTGGTGGCTACGGCTGTTGCCGTCAGCCACGTTGTTCTGGCAATTCACAGCTGTCCGGCCCGCAGCGGCGATGTGCTGGCGAGATGAAATCCCAGACCGACACCCCAACCATCAAGGCCAGGCCGACATAGAGCAGTCCACCGCTCTGCCAGCCGTAAGCCCGCATTAAAAACACCGCTGCCAGCACCAAGATCGGGCCTATCGTGCCGAGCGCCGTGCGTCGCCACTGTCGATGATTGAGCCAAGCGATAGCATTGGCGAGTAACGCGATGCCGGCGAACATCGGCAGCAGGATGCCAATGAATAGCCCCTCGTACTGGCTCAAGAAGCCCAGTCCGATGGCCGCGCCAAAGCTGGCGATGGCAGGAAAACAGGCGGCGCAGCCCATCGCGGAAACGACGCTGCCGAGCGCGCCGGTTTTGCCAGCGATGCGCGTGATGAGTCCCATGTGTCGCTCCCGAGTTCGGTTAACGGATCAGCGTTTGAGGCTGGACGGATAGCCCGCGTCCTCGGTCGCCTTGGTCAACTTCTGGACGTTGGTCTTGGCATCGTCGAAGGTGACGACGGCCTGGCGCTTGTCGAAACTTACGTCGGTCTTGCTCACGCCCTCAACCTTGGAAAGCGCGTGCTTGACAGTGATCGGGCAAGAGGCGCAGGTCATGCCAGGCACGGACAGCGTGACGGTCTGAGTGGCGGCGAACACGGGGGCAACGAAAGCGGCGAGAGCGAGGGAGGCAAACAGCTTTTTCATGATGAACTCCTGAT
>NZ_SCNZ01000116.1:0-1673 GCF_005502655.1 Burkholderia sp. 4NA327C6
GCGCTCGCCGCCGAAGCCGAAAACGATTACGAAGGATTCTGGGCGCGTCTCGCGCGCGAGGGTCTGGCGTGGCACAAGCCGTTCACGACAGTGCTCGACGAGTCCAACCCGCCGTTCTACAAGTGGTTCGACGACGGCGAGCTGAACGCGTCGTACAACTGCCTCGACCGTCACGTCGAAGCCGGCAACGGCGAGCGCGTCGCGGTGATCTTCGAGGCCGACGACGGCACCGTCACGCGCGTCACCTATGCGGATCTCCTCGCCCGCGTGTCGCGTTTCGCGAATGCCCTGAAGAAGCGCGGGATCGGCAAGGGCGACCGCGTCGTCATCTATATCCCGATGTCGGTCGAAGGCATCGTCGCGATGCAGGCCTGCGCGCGCATCGGCGCCACGCACTCGGTCGTGTTCGGCGGCTTCTCCGCGAAGTCGCTGAACGAGCGGCTCGTCGACGTCGGCGCGACCGCGCTCGTCACGGCCGACGAGCAGGCGCGCGGCGGCAAGACGCTGCCGCTGAAGAGCATCGCGGACGAAGCGATCGCGCTGGGCGGCTGCGAGGCCGTGAAGAGCGTGATCGTCTATCGCCGCACCGGCGGCAAGATCGACTGGCACGCCGGGCGCGACCTGTGGATGCACGAACTGACGGCCGGCGAATCCGACCAGTGCGAGCCGGAATGGGTCGGCGCCGAGCATCCGCTGTTCATCCTGTATACGTCGGGCTCGACCGGCAAGCCGAAGGGCGTGCAGCACAGCACGGGCGGCTACCTGCTGTGGGCCGCGCAGACGATGAAGTGGACCTTCGACTGGAAGCCCACCGACGTGTTCTGGTGCACGGCCGACATCGGCTGGGTCACGGGCCACACGTACATCACGTACGGCCCGCTCGCATGCGGCGGCACGCAGGTCGTGTTCGAAGGCGTGCCGACCTATCCGGACGCCGGGCGCTTCTGGAAAATGATCGGCGACCACAAGGTCACCGTGTTCTACACCGCGCCGACCGCGATCCGCTCGCTGATCAAGGCGGCCGAGGCCGACGACAAGGTGCATCCGAAGAGCTACGACCTGTCGAGCCTGCGCATCATCGGCACGGTCGGCGAACCGATCAATCCGGAAGCATGGATGTGGTATCACAAGCACGTCGGCCAGGAGCGCTGCCCGATCGTCGACACGTGGTGGCAGACCGAAACCGGCGGCCACATGATCACGCCGCTGCCGGGCGCGACGCCCACCGTGCCTGGCTCGTGCACGCTGCCGCTGCCGGGCATCATGGCCGCGGTGGTCGACGAAACCGGCCAGGACGTGCCCAACGGGCAGGGCGGCATCCTCGTCGTCAAGCGTCCGTGGCCCGCGATGATCCGCACGATCTGGGGCGACCCGGAGCGCTTCAAGAAGAGCTACTACCCCGAGGAACTCGGCGGGCGCCTGTACCTGGCCGGCGACGGCACCGTGCGCGACAAGGACACCGGCTACTTCACGATCATGGGCCGGATCGACGACGTGCTGAACGTGTCGGGCCACCGGCTCGGCACGATGGAAATCGAATCGGCGCTGGTCTCGCACGAACTCGTGGCTGAAGCCGCCGTGGTCGGCCGTCCGGACGATACGACGGGCGAAGCGGTGGTCGCGTTCGTGGTGCTGAAGCGTTCGCGTCCGGAAGGCGAGGAAGCGGCGGCGCT
>NZ_SCNZ01000117.1:0-1565 GCF_005502655.1 Burkholderia sp. 4NA327C6
CGACGCGTTGCTGCCCTGGAAAATGCCGGCCGACCTGCGCTGATCCGCTTCCTTACCGCACCTCAAGCGCTCCACCGATTTGCTCTGAGGGACGTCATTCGTGGATCGCATACGCTCAAAGCCGATTGCTCATAACATCGACATGAAAATTCCAGAGCGTTTAATCATCCTATGATCTTCGAGTTAAGCCAACGATTCTTCTTTGATGCCGCTCATACTCTGCATCGTGAGATCGATCAGAAAGGAAGTCGACGCATCCACGGTCACACGTATCATGCTCAGATCTTTGTGCGCGGGAAACCGAACCCTGAAACTGGCATGATTGTAGATCTTGGCTTGCTTAATCGAGCCATCGAGCAGGTACGTGATCAACTAGATCACCATTTCCTAGATGACATTCCGGAGCTTGGACCAGCCACTCTCGAGAGCCTTTGCATTTTCATTCTGCAAAAGATCCGGGCTTCCTTTCCAGAAGTTACGCGAGTACGCGTTGAACGCGCGGCCGGCGGCAACGCGTGCGACCTCTATGTTGGAGAATAGAGGCGGTTGGCGTCTGAGTGTTACGCAATATTGCACCTCGCCCGCATACAACAGTTGGGCGGAGACACTCGTGTTCAGTGTTGTCTCGATGGTTCACGGAAGTAGTCCTCCACGGCCCGCAGTAGGCTGCTAACACCCTTCCCATCGGCGTACACCATTGGCCGCCCACTGCGGTGAGTTCGAATGAAGTCGGTCGCTGCGTGTTTTGCAGCGGCCCAGGCGACGACGAACAAATCACTGTTTGTCGCGAGTGCACGGAGTTGGGATGAACCAACCGGATCGGCATTGCACTGGACGTCAATGTCGCTAGCGATTGTTTGCAGGGCAGCCTTGGCTTGGCGACTCGCGTTCTCTACTAGGGAATAGATGGCGATCGTCTTCCCCCGCATGCGCGCGGTGAGTTCGTCGTTGCGCGCTCCTTGTCTAGCAGGCGGCACGCCGAGCGTCCATCCAAACTCTTCGGAAAGGTTGTGGAGCGTAGCCTGTTGAAGGCTGCTCAGCCGCGCGTGGATTGGGACAAGCCGAGCTAAAACAGAGTGAACCAGTCGATCCCTCGCTGCG
Source organism: Burkholderia sp. 4NA327C6 (assembly GCF_005502655.1). NCBI lineage: Bacteria > Pseudomonadati > Pseudomonadota > Betaproteobacteria > Burkholderiales > Burkholderiaceae > Burkholderia > Burkholderia sp. 4NA327C6. The sequence continues at coordinate 1,102 of NZ_SCNZ01000117.1, forward strand.
GAATCGGGGGCAGGCGAGCGCATAAATACTTCAATTATTTCGAGCGCCCAATAGACCATCCTTGCTCCGAAGCCTTCACCCGCAATCTCATCGACGTCCGCGGCAAGTTCCCGGTAGTCAGCCGCACTGACGCCGACCGTCAAAAGCGCATCAACTAGGGTCAAACTCGAATCGAAAGTTGATGCTCCTCGAGCACTTCCCAGTGCAAGCAGGGTGAGAATACCGGAGTAAATCGGCGTCATGCCGGGATTCGGAAACAGCGCGTCCCTCCGTAACGCGGCAACGAGGTATGGGAGGGCCTGCGCAGTGCGCTCTGCAGCAAGTGGGTTATTTTGCGCGTAGTTCAACTCATTGTTGATGTCCGGGCAGAACTGACCCACTAGAGCTGGAAATTTTCATCGAATTTTGACCCACGTGATTGAATGCTCTGCTCAATCTTTGAGCAGGGGATACAAAGGTGATCA
>NZ_SCNZ01000118.1:0-1334 GCF_005502655.1 Burkholderia sp. 4NA327C6
GATGACCGTACCGCAAACCGACACAGGTGGGCGAGATGAGTATTCTAAGGCGCTTGAGAGAACTCGGGAGAAGGAACTCGGCAAATTGGTACCGTAACTTCGGGATAAGGTACGCCCTTGTAGCTTGACTGGCTTGCGCCAGAAGGGTGAAGGGGTTGCAATAAACTGGTGGCTGCGACTGTTTAATAAAAACACAGCACTCTGCAAACACGAAAGTGGACGTATAGGGTGTGACGCCTGCCCGGTGCCGGAAGATTAAATGATGGGGTGCAAGCTCTTGATTGAAGTCCCGGTAAACGGCGGCCGTAACTATAACGGTCCTAAGGTAGCGAAATTCCTTGTCGGGTAAGTTCCGACCTGCACGAATGGCGTAACGATGGCCACACTGTCTCCTCCCGAGACTCAGCGAAGTTGAAGTGTTTGTGATGATGCAATCTACCCGCGGCTAGACGGAAAGACCCCATGAACCTTTACTGTAGCTTTGCATTGGACTTTGAACCGATCTGTGTAGGATAGGTGGGAGGCTATGAAACCGGAACGCTAGTTTCGGTGGAGCCGTCCTTGAAATACCACCCTGGTTTGTTTGAGGTTCTAACCTTGGCCCGTGATCCGGGTCGGGGACAGTGCATGGTAGGCAGTTTGACTGGGGCGGTCTCCTCCCAAAGCGTAACGGAGGAGTACGAAGGTACGCTAGGTACGGTCGGAAATCGTGCTGATAGTGCAATGGCATAAGCGTGCTTAACTGCGAGACCGACAAGTCGAGCAGGTGCGAAAGCAGGTCATAGTGATCCGGTGGTTCTGTATGGAAGGGCCATCGCTCAACGGATAAAAGGTACTCTGGGGATAACAGGCTGATACCGCCCAAGAGTTCATATCGACGGCGGTGTTTGGCACCTCGATGTCGGCTCATCTCATCCTGGGGCTGTAGCCGGTCCCAAGGGTATGGCTGTTCGCCATTTAAAGAGGTACGTGAGCTGGGTTTAAAACGTCGTGAGACAGTTTGGTCCCTATCTGCCGTGGGCGTTGGATATTTGAAGGGGGCTGCTCCTAGTACGAGAGGACCGGAGTGGACGAACCTCTGGTGTACCGGTTGTCACGCCAGTGGCATCGCCGGGTAGCTATGTTCGGAAGAGATAACCGCTGAAAGCATCTAAGCGGGAAACTCGCCTTAAGATGAGATATCCCTGGGGACTAGATCCCCTTGAAGGGTCGTTCGAGACCAGGACGTTGATAGGTCAGGTGTGTAAGCGCAGTAATGCGTTCAGCTAACTGATACTAATTGCCCGTAAGGCTTGATCCTATAACAAGTCTGCCTTGTAGATCGGCGCCGTGCG